>CALHRQ010000178.1 GCA_938038175.1 uncultured Granulosicoccaceae bacterium
AATTTATCGGGGATTCCCCTTTTTCAGTAAGTAGACTTACATCTGCTCCAGCTTCGAGCAAACAGACAACGATATCTAACTCTTCTTCATCAGCCAATACATAGTCATCACCATTCGCATTAACAGTATTTTCGACAGCTAAGTGCAACGGTGTGAAACCATATTGATCGGCTATATTCACATCTGCGCCATGGTCCAACAAAAGCCGTACTACCGCGTAAGAACCACCTTCGATTGCGACAAACAGTGCAAGGTAGTCGTTTTCAATTTCATTAGCGGATTGGCCGTTCTCCAAATGACGCAATACCTCAGCTTCATTCCCACTAAACATCGCATCACGGAACTCGTCCACAGGCTTCTTCGGATACAAATCCTTTCCAGCCAACGTCAAAATAATTGAAAAAAGGCCGTTCCAAATTCTATTTAGCATACTTCAATATTCTTCGTGCCTTTAGTGCCTAACACTTGAATCAGTGACCGTTGCGCTTAGTGCGGGTTCTGAGGTACTCACGGTTGCGGACTGAGCGCAATCTGTTCGTCTGCATTCTCTTGTTAGGCATGAGACCGCGTATGATTAGCGAACATCACGAACTAAATAGCTCATAGTCGCGATTGATTATCCGTGCGTAAGAAGAAACAATAAAATGATATAGTCCATGTCTTCTCAAGGCCAATAACATTTGCCAATGCCTGCCGCTCCGGAGCTTTTCAAGAAATTCTGGGTTATAGCGGCATACCGAAGACAAATGAAAATATGCCAATGCCACGCAAAAATCTTCCGGCAAATGTAATGAACCCTATTTCTGCCGAACTATCCAGCAATCTTGATTCGTGTCCCATCGCATAAAAGCAAATTTTAGAGAATCTTGTACCATTGACTCTATTGTTTCACCAACTGTGATATCAACTGTTTTGGTAAAGATTCCAGTCTCCCTAGCTTTTTTCTTAAATCCACTTAAAAATGAAAGTGGCCGAACTGTATCCTGATATGGTATCCAATCATTATTGCGTGCTTCCTCAACCGTAGCTTCAATATTCAGAACTCCTCCAGACTTATCTGCTGCGAATTTAACACGCATTAGTTTGTCTTCTATACCAGCTATGTAGGTGTACTCAGCACTTATACATGAAATATCTCTGTACACACGCTCCAGTGATATTTTGTGATCTTTTACTATTTCTACGTCTGTCAATGTTTTATAGTAGAGTGCTAAAGCTCCGCCTTTACGAACTCTAATTTCGTCAGTTAACAGGGATCGACTCCGTTTATCCCTAAAGTTATGTGTAGCGCCATGCCATCTGGAATGATTGTCGAACTGTGTTCTATAAGGACCACAAAATGAAACGATTTTGAGTAAATTCAGAATTGCATAATAACCAGGTAAAAATGAAATCTCAGGTTCTGATGACAAACACAATCGCGAGTAAAGATTGGCAGTATTGGCATGCTGAGAAATTCGTTTCACTATTTCCTTTGACCTCTGCGCTGGGACTCCATGCGATTCACGTAAAATCTTTGTAACTACCTCTGGAACCGTGAGTAGAGAAATCATATCCAAAGCATCATCAAACCGACTCAAGGGTGTCGATGCATATAATTTTTTCTCATATTGCTTGACCTGAATCTCGTCCACTAAATTGCCCCAAATCGAAGATGGTATGCTTGATGCCTAACAATCATTAGACAGCAAACTGACTAAGAAAATCACGTCAGTCTGCCTGTATGCCGGCGGCCAATTCATCATCTCATGAGATAAAAATAATTTTTATCTACACAACAACAATCAAACATAACCCCTCTCCTAAACGGCACCTTATAGAAAAAAGAGCAACGTGCTTCGTATCAACATTTTCAGAAAAACTGCAGTTTAAGGCGTATCAACAATTTATTTCTAAACTTGACTACTGTACATAATGACGGCTTTCTAAAAACACTATCGCAGAAGGAAGCTGCAATGAACAAACCCAAAAAGCTAATGGACTAGCTACGTGAAGCTATTCGCGTCCGGCATTACAGTCAAAGAACTGAGCAAACATGTGCGCTTAATACATAAGAAAGACATCCTCGATGGCTACGGCCGCACTATTCTGCCTTACGCGTTAGATAAAAAATACCCCAATGCGTCCATTTCTCTTAGCTGGCAATTAGTATTTCCAGCACAAAACCGTAGTAAACACCCTCAAACCAAAGAGATTAGCCGCTATCATATTCATGAACAATCAGTACAAAGGGCAATAAAAAAGGGCTTAAGAGACGCTGGTATCACAAAACCAGCTAGTAGCCACAGTTTGAGGCACTCTTTTGCAACACATTTACTGGAAACAAGTAAATACCTAACTCTCTAACCAGGCTTCCCGAACGACAATGTATAAACAGCCACCACAGCGCGGCGGCTAATTGATCTGTAAACAATAGACTTCAACCACTCACCCATTCAACTTACGTATCTGCTCACGCCGATCAACTGCCCATTTGTATTGCGGCGGCCAAAGACCAAACTCAGGGTCAGCACCCAATGCTTGTGCGGCATGCAAGGGCCAAAACGGGTTATACATAATCTCTCGCCCTAAAGCGACTATATCCGCACGGCCTTGTTCGATAATATCTTCTGCCTGCTGCGGGTCAATTATCACACCCACTGCCATACTTTTAAGTTTGGTTTCTTTCTTTATGCGCTCTGCATAGGGCACTTGAAAGCCCGGTGCTCTTGCCGATGATTTATTCAATGGCTTGCCTTCATCGCTAACACGAAAACTCGGGCCACCGGAAATTCCACCGGCTGAACAATCAACAACATCTATACCGGCCTCACCAAGCTCTTTAGCCAAAATCACTGAATCATCCATGGTCCATCCACCCTCAGCACTATCAACTGCAGATATTCTGAAAAACAAAGCAATGTCTTCTCCCACCGCTTTACGAACAGCGCGAGCCACTTCCAGCGGGAACCGCATTCGTGCAAATAGTTCTCCACCATATTCGTCAGTGCGTTGATTAGAAAGTGGGGATAAAAAACTATTCATTAAATAGCCATGAGCACCATGCAATTCGATCACTTTAAAGCCACAATTAACCGAGCGTAATGCTGCATCTACAAAATCACTGACAATTCCTTTTATGGCATCAACACTCAGTTCGGTCGGCACAGAAAAACCAGAACCAACAGCTATTGGGCTGGGGCCAACGCACTGCCATCCATCCGGGTGCTCTGGCGATATGGGTTTTGCACCGTTGAATGGCGATTCTGTTGAAGCTTTGCGGCCAGCATGTGCTAACTGAATACCCGCAACTGCCCCCATACTCGTTATAAATTCAACAATGGGTTTAAGTGCAGCAGCTTGCTCTTCACTCCATAGGCCTAAACACTGCGGTGTAATTCTGCCTTCTGGCGAAATAGCGGTTGCCTCTGTAAAGACCAGGCCAGCCTTGCCTCTTGCAAATGTACTTAAATGTGCAAAATGTGCAAAATGAAATGGCTGCGCCAAACCGTCAACGGCGGAATACATACATAAGGGCGATACCGCTATCCGATTGGGCAAGATAACCCCACGAATGGTTTGCGGTGAAAAAAGTACTGACATTGTTTTGTCCATTGTTTACGTGTTTGTGAGCATAACCCGATTCTGTCTTATACTCACTATGACCAAGGCCTCGCGCAACCACACGCCAGAATACCTTTCTCGATCTGCAACGCTACTAAAGTATCACTGCGGTTAGAAGATGTACCGTTACACCTTACAAAGCGTGTAACGTATACCCTGTGATACACACCCTTCAACTTATCATTAGAACTCACTCAGCGCTGGTCAATAATCTTTAATACATTTGTGTTGTCATTCCACCAAAGCGAGCGATAAAGTGAGAGACAGTGTTTGCCTTGTACTTTCACAAAAAATCCTTGCTGTTATAGGCGCGAGCCAATTCGCAAACATCATTTACGCTCTTTAAGCCCTCGGCAGAAAGAATAAGTTCGGCACCCAACATCAGGTTGCGAGCTTCAAGTGGTGCTCTTATAGCGACATCTTCGATTTCTTCAAAATCTGCATTGTGTACTAATGACAGGCAACGCCTGTGCATTTCAATACCGCAGACAGCCCAGGCATCTCTCCATATTCCTGCAAGCACGGCATCGCACGCCGCAGTGCTATCGTCTCCCTGGTCTTCAAAAAGGCTTGCTGGATAAAGCATACCAGTGCGTTCAGTCGCCCACAGATGTCTAAATTCAGACTCGAATGTTTTTGCCGTTTGTTCTATAACACCAAGTATCCAGTTTTGATAGTCAGCCAAATCGTCATCCCGGTGAGCAGGTTGGCTGAAATACGCCATCAAGAAATTTGCGCAGAGCATACCAATATCAAAACCCATGGGGCCATATTGCACAAATTCGGGATCAATCACCCGTGTTTGATTTTCGGTAGACATGACAGAACCTGTGTGAAGATTCCCATGCACCAAGGTTTCGGTGTTTGATGCAAAGCGCTGTAGCATTTGCTGCACCTTAACTTTCAGCGTGACATCACTGCGCAGTTTTTCAACCACAGCACCCAGACCTTGCGTGTGGTTATTCATCTCAGCAAGGTAGTAAGGATCGGTAAACACCAATGCTTCTGTGATTGCGGGGATTTCTACATTACCCGCAAACAAAGCCACATCTGCTTTTTTCATCTCGCTTTGCATTGAAAGCTCGGACCCCCTAAAAGCAGTTTGCGCACAGAATTCGCCAAGGAACTCTGCCAGAGCGTCTACTCGTTCGCCCAGAATAAGCTTGCGCCGCAGTTTTACGTGCGGCTCAAGAAACTCCATTGCAATGAGGGCTTGAGCTTCATCGAAATACAAAATCTGTGGTACCGAACCTGGCGCTCTTGAAGCCTGTCGTGTCAACGCATGGTATTCGTAGTAAGCCCTATAGAGTGGCAAGCGCCAACTGTCGCCAACAAGCCAGACATAATGCAATGCCTGCTTGATGATAATCGAGCCGTAAGCACCGCTCACAACGAACATACGATTAAGGTTTCCATCACCCACCTCTTTAACGTTCCACGCAGAAGTGTCATCACCAAGTTGCTTTGATATTTCTGCGACTTTGCCAAGCCTTGCAGTCAGAGTTTCAACCCTTAGAGGTTTGTATCCTGTGTTTTTGCTCATAAAACGGTATCAGTTCCGTTGACTTTATTGGCACATTACCAAAATATCAACACAACTAAAATATCACCACAAATAAGGAGCAAAACGATGATGAGAGGAAACTTTATGGCACTGGCTGGTGCCGCGACGCTGTTGTTTGGCAAGTGGCCATTGTTTCAGCATACCGATGTATCTATGGCGGGTTGGATGCCATTGCCTTCGCGCTAACAAGTGATAAACAGACCTTGATCACTTACTGATCGAGGTCTGTTTTTCTTTTATACCACCCATCAACCATTCATGCCATCAACTATCCAGGAACAGCCTACCGGCCTGTCGTTCGGACAACAATAACAGTAGCGCCATTGGCGGTCACAGTTTCAATTTTTTGTCGTGTGAGTTCGATAGTGCCTCTGTCTTCACTAGAGGTAAACATGTCGGTAACGACCGATGGTATCTGAAATTCCCCATCGTCTTCAAGCGTGCAATAAAGAAAGACCTGGTTGAAGGAGCCGATAGGTAATGCTGCCTCAAAACCCAGTTCAATTGTTGCATCAGGGTCGCTGCCTGCTTCCCATATCAATGGGTCATTTGCAGCTGGCGTAAAGAAGCGATTACCGGTAGAAAGACTAAATGTGCTAGTACTAACACCACGAAAATCTTCAATATCAGGAAACGTAATCGTTGGTATGGCAGGGAAATCTCCGCCTGTTATATCAACCATAAGCGGCGTATCGGTGCGAATAAAGGAATCGCTAAAGTAGCCCAATACTTCGTGACGATCTACTTCCTCTATTGTTCCTGCAGCGTTTGACAGAATCAATACTTCACCCGCATCGCGATTTGAAAATTCGAGGTGGCTGATCCTACCGTTATAATTCTCCTCATCATCGTCTTCCGCATCGAGCACCAAGCAGGAGTCAAGATCTCGGTTGAGACGCGACAAGTATCGAGCTGCTGAGGCGTCTCTGCCAAACATTCCAAACAGCGCTTCAAAATCGGATCCGTCGAAAAATTCCACAACGCCCCACAGTTGATCGCCTGGAGCATCTGGTACAGCAACCCTGTTACCTGTACCCGGTTGACCAGGGATTATCATACCTCTGTCGCTGTCTTCAAAAGTGTCAAAAAAGTCGAGAATGCTCTGTGCCTGCTCGTTACCATCTACATTCTCAACATCATCTGCGTTGGTATTGTTATCTGCCGTATCAGTG
>CALHRQ010000179.1 GCA_938038175.1 uncultured Granulosicoccaceae bacterium
TAACTTCACTAACTTCGATGATGACTTGACTGATGATAGTTTTGATGTCCGTGGCTGGTTTTTAAATCTTGTCGGAACTTACTGATAATCTCTCCCTAGCCGCACGCAGATTGTTTTACGGATACGGATAGGGTTTGGATAGCTGTACAGACAGCGTCGTAAAAAATTTACTGTACCTCTATTGCCGATAGCAAAGATTCACTATCAGCAAATACATCGGCTATTTCTCCGCGAAGGTGTGGTCCAAGCACAGTGTTTAAAGCACCCAGTTGCTGATTGTATTCAAATTCGCAATTGCGCCCACTTAGAATGAGTTGCTGCGCTATGCTGCCTACCAGCGGATCTTCGGCTATTGATAAATCTGCTCCGATCCCCCAGCAAGCCAGATCCCCCAGTCTTTGCGGGCCTGCTCTGTGTGTATCGAAAAACGGTGTTTCAGACTGACTGCCAAAAAACCAGCCTGCCAGCACAGAGCCTTCTGATAAGTCTGCTTCGCCTAAAAACACAGCGGACATTCCATCGACATAAGATTCTTCAATTCCAAGCACGGGCAAGCGAAGTTGATTAACGAGTGCATGACCCACCTCATGCATTAGCACGAAAAGACTGGCGCTCGCTGCCTGGGCTTTGTCAGTATAGAAATTTGAGAATAACTGAGTCAGCTCATGACACATGAATACAGCACCGCCAGCACTGATGTTTATTTGTTCAGAATTTGGTAAATCATCAATAAGCGCAAAAGGTGTGACATAAAAAGCATTGGCGGTACCACAGTCAGTAAAATAGACATCGATATCTCTTGGCAAAATAAAGGAATCGTTCATTTGCTCAATTAGCCTGACGCCAATGCTTGCGTATTCCAAATCAAGATCGGTTTCTGTACTCAGTAACACTGGTATCAAATCGCCCTGATCAGCCAACTGTGCAGTTGCACCAATGCTGGGACTCTCATCGTTTTGAATGCCATTGTTCTGGGCATTTACATCTGGAATTGATTGAGTTTGACTGAGGGTGGTTTCCGCTGGCGTTCGTGAATCCAAGTCCGCAGCATTGGGAATACCATCGCTTGTATTTGTCGTTGTTGTGACAGTGCCAAAGAGAGCGTCGTTGTCAGCAGATGACGCTCCTCCTGAACCGCAGGCCACCAGTGTGGGTAATGCAATTGTGGCTACAGTGGCTCGACATAGAGTCTGTAGCGACGGAGTAGGGGATATAGGCTTGAAGGATAATTTGTTCATTACCGGTAGACGTCGCTACCGCCAAAGTGTTCTATAATTTTTTGTAAGGCAGCACGAGCAAAAAAAATTTTGTGTTGCTGCGCATAAAATGGTTATCTTAAAAGTGCTTTAGAGGCTATACAAAGGTATGAAAAGGCGAGTAAATAACTATAGCAGGCGCTCTGTATGGATTAACTAAGAAAAAGTAAGCTTGCAGCTAATGCACGTTATTTATCGCAACTGAATTCGTTTGAAAACAGTACATTTAATCAATCAGACCAACCAAGCGCCTGCCTTCATCCGTCTTTATAGAAAAATCAGTTCCTGCATATTCTGCTGCATCATCAGTGCATAGCCATAGCAAAGCTTTGGCTGCCCATTGTGGTGGGATATGATCCGAGCTTGATAGCTTGCTGACTGGGTTGATACCAGAGGCTTTAATCTCTACCTGCATGTTTGTCGCAACCGTTCCCGGGCTTAGGCCAACTACCCTTATACCTTTATCGGCCATTTCTTTGTGTGCACATTTGGTTAGAGATAATGCCCCAGCCTTACTTGCACAGTAGTGGCTCCAACCTTCAAGAGCACCTGTTGCAGCACCGGAGCTAATATTGATTACGATACCCGATTGCTGTTTTTCCATGACTGGAAGTGCTGCTCGTAATCCAAAGTACACACCGTTTAAATTGATGTCGATAACCTTGGTCCATTCTTCAGGATCAGAATCAGTCAGCCTTGCAATAGGATCAATTACACCAGCGTTGTTGACAAGCACATCAATGCGACCAAAACGCTGAACACACATATTTACTGCAGCAACCATGTCTTGATAATTGCTCACATCGCAGGCGATCGTCGCAGCTGCAGCTGTGCCACTCTTTTCATTAATTGAGTTGGCAATGTTATCTAATTGGTCTTTACTTCTTGCTGCCAATACAACCGATGCACCGGCTTCACTAAACGCATGTGCTGCTGCTTCGCCAATACCCTTGCTTGCGCCAGTGATCAGGACAATTTTATTTTGCATAAAGTAGGTGCTTTAAAATTTAGCTTTCGGAGCGAGACTTGTTCTTTGTTGTTATCCTGGTGATATACCGCGCAACCTTTCTGAGCGGCGTCGTAGCAGCTCTACGGTGGTGAGCAGTAATATAGAGAAACACACCAATATTGTCGCTACTGCCAAGATAGTCGGTGAAATCTGTTCGCGTATTCCGTTCCACATTTGTCTGGGGATGGTCTGTTGATCAAAAGCCGCCACAAACAACACAACGACCACCTCATCAAAAGAGGTTACAAATGCAAACAGAGCACCAGAGATAACGCCCGGTAAAATAAGTGGCATAGTGACACGCCGAAAAACGGTGGATTGTGATGCGCCTAAATTAAGTGCTGCACGAGTGAGCGAGTGATCAAAGCCTACCAGCGTTGCGGTTACCGTAATAATGACGAAGGGAATACCAAGCGTGGCATGCGCCATAATAATTCCGGGATAGGTATGTGCCAACCCGGTGCGCGAGTAGAAGAAAAACAAACCAGTTGCTGTGATTATCAACGGCACAATCATTGGCGAAATAAGCAAAGCCATAATGGCTCGCCTAAATGGCATTTCTGGCCTCGATAGCCCAAGTGCTGCGATCGTACCCAAAACAGTGGCAAGTATTGTTGCAGAAAAACCGATGATGATCGAGTTCTTGGCCGCATGAATCCATTGAGCATTAAAAAAGACATCTATCCACCAGTAAACATTGCGCTCGGCATCGGGGTTTTTCATACCAAAAGTCAGGATGTTGTCGTACCAGCGAAGAGAATAGCCCGCTGGATCAAAGCTCAACATTTTTTGTGTGAAAGTAAAATAAGGCTCTGCGTTAAACGACAAAGGTATAACCAACAATATCGGCGCAACCAAAAATAAAAATATCAACCCACAGATGAACAAGTAGGTGTAATGCCAAATGCGTTCGCCGGTACTGGTATATGCAGGTAGTTTAGCCATGAGCTTATCCCAGTTTCATGTTGTCAATGCCGATCAGCTTGTCATACAACCAGTACAGGACCAGTATGATAAACAGCAGGATGGCACCAAGGGCTGCGGCCATTGACCAGTTCAGCGACTTCAACATATGAAATGCAATTAGATTTGATATAAGCTGGCCAGTTGAACCACCCACCAGCGCTGGCGTGATGTAGTAACCGACCGCCAGGATAAAAACCAACAAGACACCGGCGCCAATGCCCGGAACTGTCTGTGGGAAATAGACTTTCCAGAAGGCTGTCCAAGATGTCGCGCCAAGCGATCTGGCCGCACGAACATAGGTTGGCGGAATGGTCTTCATGACTGAATACAGTGGCAATATCATGAAGGGCAACAAAATGTGCGTCATGGCGATGACTGTGCCCTGCATGTTGTACATCAGCTGCATGCGACTTTCGTCACCGATGATTCCTGTACCTACCAACATATCATTGAAAACACCCTGACTTTGCAATAAAGCTATCCATGCGGTAGTACGTACAAGCAGTGACGTCCAGAATGGCAGGAGTACAAAGATCATTAAGAGATTTGAATAGCGTAGCGGCAGTGTTGCAAGCAGATGTGCAACTGGAAAAGCCAGTACCAGACAAATGAGCGCAATACCAAGAGACAACAGCAAGGTATTAACAAAAAGTTTTATATAGATCCGCCTTTTTTTATCGACCCAGACTTTGTCGCCATTTTCATCGTATCTCCTGTCTGTTGCAGCAAGATAAAAACTTGCGCTGATCGGGTTTGAAGCGCGTTGCATGACATTCCAAAGCCGCACATCGTTCCAATCCTCATCAAGCGCAATTATGGCTTCTTTAAATGGGGGTTCAAGCTTTTTTGTTTTCCGTGCTGCGCTCGTAAATTGGCTGCGGGAGCCGGGTACTTCATAATTAACACGCGTGGCAACTACGCCAATGGTTTTGTTTTCACGCGCTTGTTTTAAGTCCGCTGCCAATGCAGCAAAACCCGCTTCATCTGGTACGGATTCAATTTCATTATCTTCGAAGTAGGCAACTAAATTCGGCATATTAGCCGAGAAAGCATCGTTGTAAAAACTGCGTGTGAGCATTTCTACTATGGGGATTGCGAAGGTAATCAGGACAAACAACAGCAATGGCAGAACAAGTACAAAAGCGCGCCACTTGGCTTTGCGAGTAGCTCGAGCCAACGCTACTTTTAACGGTGTACCATCTGCCGCGGTTATAGGTTGATCAACAGCTTGATCAATGGGTTTAACAGCGAGGGTATCTGCTACTTGTGCTGCGGTTTCGGACATGCTGCTGCCTGATTTCGAAATTTGATTTGGTTACAAACATCGACAGCCGCGAGTTGCGGCTGTCGATTTTGCCTAAATAAGCGAGCCGTTTATCGACCTACTTTTTTGGCAACATACTTAGTTGGCAAGCAACCATGCATTGAACTGCTCACTCAGTTCTGAGTCACGATCCGCCCAGAACTCGTAGTTGTTAACCAGAGCAGTCTTCATGTTGGCCGGTGCAGTCGGCATGTGTGGCGCCATTTCAGTTTTACCGTCATTGAACAGGCCAACCAAGTCAGCAGATGACTTTCGCGCTGGACCATAAGCGATCCACGAAGCCTGTGCAGCTAAGCGCTCAGTTGCAGTAGCGTAAGTAATGAACTCCATAGCCAGTTCTTTGTTAGGCGCACCTTTAGGCACTGCATACAGGTCGAAATCGAGGATTTGACCATCCCAAACAATTTCAAATGGCTTGTCTTCACCTATAGCGGCATTAAAGATACGGCCGTTGTAAGCAGTTGTCATTGCAACTTCACCATCAGCCAAAAGCTGCGGTGGTTGTGCGCCTGCTTCCCACCAGATAATGTCATCTTTGATAGTGGCCATTTTATCGAGAGCACGCTGAACCCCTTCCTCTGTTTCCAGAACAGAATACACATCAGCAGGTGCTACGCCATCGGCAATCAACGCCATTTCCATGTTGGCTTTAGCCGCTTTGCGCATGCCACGCTTGCCAGGGTACTTGGCTGTATCGTAGAAGTCCGCCAGGGTAGTTGGAGCATCACCTGAAATTTTAGATGAATCATAGGCGAAGACCGTTGACCAAACGATGTTGGCAACCGCGCAATCAGTGATAGCGCCTTCGATAAAATCGGCTGTTGCGGCAGTGCCATCAGGTGCAGCAGGCAAAGAACTGGTATCGATTTCTTCCAGCAGGCCTTCGTCGCACAAACGAATGGCGTCAGAGTATTCAATATCAGCTACATCGATAGAGACGTTACCAGCCTCTACCTGTGCTTTGATAGGCGTTGCAGGGTTGTCAGAATCAACAGAGTTGACTTTGTGTCCTGTCTCAGCTTCCCATGGCTTGTAATAAGCTTCGGTTTGGCTCTTTGTATAAGCTCCACCCCATGACATGACGGTGATTTCGCCAGCCATAGCGCTAGAGGCAACCATGACAGCTGCGGATACAGCAGTGGTTGTAAAAAGGGTTTTCAGTTTCATAGATTAACTCCAAATTTTACTTTTATACGGTCACATACAATCATGACTGGGTTTTAGTTTCGTACGCTTTCGAACAGTGTGGATTCGACCGGCGTACGAGCGGTATCTTTTTAAGGCAGTGGTATAACACCGCACTTTGCATGTCTTGCTAACGCCTTTGTTATGTCGAAAGCATTTTAGCTTTTACCTATTTTGTTTCTACGTACTGTTGTTACAGCCTTTCTTGTTAGAACTTGTACTTGTTGTACCTTAGTTTTGTATCTGCTTTGTGGCGACGCAACCGCCATTACGCCGCAATTTCATCCAGTGCACGGCAATCTTCAGGGTTCCAGCCTACAGTCGTTAACTGGCCTGTCTCCAGTGACTGGCCACTCGCACTGTTGCGCACTTTAACGATAAATTCATCGGTTCCAGCAACCGACATTCGAACCCGAATGTGGTCTCCCAGATAGATCAGTTCCTCTATTTTTCCTGAGATAGTCACGGGCACCGAACCAGCCTCAGGATCAAGGTCGACGCGCTCCGGGCGAATGGACAGTGTTGTGCGTGTGCCAATCCCGCCGTCAACGACTTTATCCGCTGTGACCTTATCGCCGCTATCAAGCTCGACGGTACAAACAGTGCCGTCGATTGCTGTGATGTTGCCATTTAAACGATTATTTTCGCCAATAAACTGCGCGACAAAAGAATTATTGGGTTTCTCATACAAAGTTGAGGGTGAAGACAATTGCTGTATTACGCCGTCTTCAAATACCGCGATACGATCAGACATGGTGAGCGCTTCTGATTGATCGTGAGTCACATACACAACGGTTACACCCAAGTTTTCGTGGATGTGTTTTATCTCATATTGCATTTGTTCGCGCAGCTGTTTGTCCAATGCGCCCAATGGCTCGTCCATCAGAATAAGTTCAGGTTCGAAGACCAAGGCACGAGCGACAGCAACTCGCTGTTGCTGACCACCAGAGAGCTGGGCGGGCCTGCGCTGACCAAAAGACGGCAGCTCAACCATGGCAAGTGCACGATCCACTTTTTGCTGCACGTCAGTTGGAGACATCTTTCGCACCTTAAGCGGGAAGGCCAGATTCTCTGCTACGGTCATATGTGGAAACAGTGCGTAGTTCTGAAACACCATACCGATACCGCGTTTGTTTGGCGGTACATTATTAATGGGTTTGCCGTTGAGGTAGATCTCGCCATGTGTCGCAGGCTCGAAGCCAGCGAGCATCAGTAAGCTGGTGGTTTTACCCGAACCTGAGGGGCCAAGCATGGTGAGGAATTCGCCCTTGGCAATGTCCACATCAAGATTTTTAACGACTAGCGTTTTGCCGTCATAGCTTTTCTGAACATTGTCAAAACGAACCATGGGATTGTCTGATGACACGCTGTACAGTTCCTCGTATACATGAATATCTGCCCGACCTGACTACATGATCGGTAAACATAATTGTACTACGTAACGAGGTTGCAGACATTTTTCAATCGGCGCCATTCAAAGTGGCATCGTTAACAGAAGTAGGGATATCGGTTCTTTTTTGGTATGGTGAATAGACCGATGTTACCCCAATGCTCAGATTCAATCGATTACATCAATATTCGATCCTTGGAGTACAGTCCGAATGCAAGCCAAAGTAACAGTCCGGCAGAAGCCAGGGTACCCACTACTGATAACACGATGAATAAAGCTGGAATTGCATCGCCCAGTACAACGCGTTCAAGCAGTTGATATTGGCTTAGCATCGGGAATGGCATGGAGTAGACAGCGTTGCGTATGGTTATAAATTGCAGCGCAAAGAAGGGTGCCATTGGAATCACCATCAACAATCCCAGGTAGGTCTGGGCTTCTTTTGTGCTGCGAGTAAAAGCAGATACCGCGATGAGCACAGCAGAGATAAAAACCAAAAGGGGAGATGCCAGCAGAAATGCTTTGGTGATTGTGATGCCATCGAAACGCATGTTACTGCCGAGCAGATCAGTAGGAAAAAGTTTGAACAACAAGAACACGCTGATGGCGGTAAGTAAGCCAGAGAGGAGGACAAAACAAAATGTGGCACCGAATTTTCCAAGTACGAGATCTCGGCGCCGCAGTGGCAACGTCAATAGTGGTTCCAGGGACTGGCGCTCCCGTTCACCTGCTGTGGTATCTATGGCGAGATAAAATCCACCCATGACCATTGAGACAATCAGTAGAAAGGGTAAAAGGGATGCGAGCAGCTGACCGCCAGCACCATCTTGCGATACATCCTGCTGCGTTATATCTAATGTGTTAAAGATATTTGGGTCCATACCGCGATGTTGCATTCGAAGGTTGTTGAGTGTGCGTTCGTACACACTGAGCAGAGCGCGGATTTTTCGTGCTTGCTTGCCGGATTCTTTGTCCGCCTCATTTACAAACAGGGTTAACGGTGCAGGTTGTCCTGCGCGCAGGTTATCCCCAAACGCTGGCATAACCTTTAGTACAACATCGACATCCCCTCGTCGCACAGCTTGTTCAGGATTGTCAGGCGCATCCACCACATCAACGTTATTGCTGTACAAAAATTCCATGAGCTGTGGCGCACTGGAACGGTTTTCTACCGCAACGGTTGTGACAACATCAAAATCGATCGACAGTTGTTTTAGGCTCGCCACTATCGAACCACCGATAAGCAGTGGCAATAAAACAGGACCAAACAGCAAGGCGTAAAAAACCGTTTGCCGATCACGCAAGTTATCGATGATTTCCTTGATCATCACTGTGAACGCCTTCATGGCTGTTCTCCAATTGCACGTACAAAGGCGTCTTCAAGGTCAGATTCGCCCGTGCGTCGGTGGATACCTTCAAGACTGTCAGCGATGGCGATAGTGCCATCAGATATTATAGCGATGTGATCACACAGAGCAGCAACCTCTTGCATAATATGGCTTGAGAATAAAATGCAGTGCCCTTGTTTTGCCAGCTCGCGGATAATCTCTCGTAAACCACGCGTTGCCATTACATCGAGCCCGTTAGTTGGTTCATCCAGCATAATCGTTTGTGGTTGGTGCACCAGGGCACGGGCCAGGGCTACTTTGGTTTTCTGACCTTGTGAATAACCGAGCGCCCGCCTATCAATAAACCCTTGCATTTCGAGTTGTTCGATTAATTCATCCAGGCGTCGAGTGGTGGCTTTTTTATTCAACCCACACAAGCGGGCGTAATAAGTGATATTTTCGCGTGCCGTTAATCTGGGATAGATACCTGCATTGTGTGGCATAAACCCAAGTTGGTTTCTGACAGTGAATACATCATCTACAACATGATGTCCATCGATTGTTGCGTTGCCAGCATCAGGCTTGATGAGTGTTGCCAGCATTCGAAGTGTTGTGGATTTGCCCGCACCGTTAGGGCCAAGCAAGCCTGTAACCTCTCCATCGCGAGCACTGAAGCTGACATTATTGACTGCTACAACTTTATCTTCTTTGTTGCTTGCACCGGGTTTGGTAAACGATTTGTGTAAGCCTTCAGCGATGATCATGGTAGCGGACCATTGGCGTCAACGAAAAAAGCTGGCGCGCGCAAGCGCTCAAGGCATTGCAGCGAGAGTTCATCAACCGATCCAGCTTCGACAAATCGCCCCATAATTTTTGGTATACAGCCCAGTGGTGCTTGTACATGCCCTTGATTTTCATTAATGATGTGTAGGGAATGACTGAGCGCTTCTTTTACACGTTCTCCATAGGCTGGAGGGGTAATTGGATCGTCAGTGCCCGACAAGATAAGAGTGGGTATTGCGCTTACAAGTGGCTGTGCGAAATCTTCGTCAATAACACCAGCAGGCCATGGTGTGCAATTACTGTTTAAGGCATCCAGTAAAATCGCACCAAGATAGGTTTTATCCAGTGCATCACGATCGGTGTCAGCTGCAATAAAAGGGGCGTCTTCAGTACAGACCACAGAGTGATGCATGCCAGAGGCCAATGCGCCATCAATAGAGCTGGATTGCAATCTGGCCTGGCGTGCTAATGGTGCATAATTTTCATTTTTGTAAGCGTCATGCAACATCGAAGGCAGTATTGCGTTGCCGTAGGAGCTGTAAGACATCAGCCGCAGGGTGACAGCCAGATGGTTGTTATCAAATTGAATGTTTCGTAGCTGACCGCTGGTGATGTCCTCAAACGTGACATCGCGTGGGTTGCTTTTAAGCGACGTTATGAGCTTAAGTGTTTCGTTACGTAAGTCAGGGAAAGCGGTGTTGCATCCATCGTCCTGTTCGCAGCGTTGAAACAGCGTGTCCAGTGCGGCCTGCGCGTTTATCGCGATGTCAGGACCAAGCACAATTCCGGGTGGCACAACAGCGTCAAGTATCATGGAACGTACGTTGCTTTCGTAACGTTTGGCGTAGTGCAGTGCAACGCGTGTACCGTAGGAGACGCCATAAATATTCCATTGTGGGATACCAAGCGCGGCTCGCAGTTGTTCCAAGTCCTGCACTGCTATGCTGGTTGTAAAAAAACGCGTATCGGTGTTTAGCGCTGCAAGGCAGGCTTGTGCATGTGCCCGTGTTTTCTCTGCATCAAAAGAAAAGCTATCAACGTTTTCTTCCACGCTCTCACAGCTCAGTTTGTTTGATGCGCCCGTGCCACGTTGATCCATCAGAATTATGTCGCGCTCACCTCTGATGCGAGCAAAAGCATGTGAAACGGATGGGAAAGATTCCAGTGCAGACTGACCTGGTCCACCGCTGATAAGAGTAAAAGCATCTGCCGCGGGATTGCTTGTGTTTGCGGCAAGCTTTGCAACCCTTAATGAAATGGTTTTGCCACCGGGGGTGTTCGGGTCAAGCGGCACGATAAAATCAGCACATTGGGCGTTAAGTGACGCGCTTTTATTGCCAATAATGCAGTCTTCGAATTCACCTAATTGAGCATAGGAATTGAATGACGATAACAACAGGATGGTCAAGACCAAATGCTGCAATAGATGCCGTATTTGAGCAAGGTTGTTCGTGTTTTTGGCTAGCGTACTCAGGGCAGGGTTCACTGATTTTGTTGGCCTGATCGGATACCTTGGGTATATAGCAAACCCTGCGCCATCCGCATGGCATTTGTATTGACGTGCAGCCCTCGAAACCTTAAAGATCTTCCAATACTTCTTCAAGTTGGGCACGTGCACTGCCAACCCAGTTATCTCGTTCAATGCGGGCTGGGAAAATCTGCAAAGCGTTGGCTATTTTTTCAATGTCATGCTTTTTTAGATCAGCTAGCTGTGAATAGCTTGTGATACCGAGTTTGTTCAGGGTTTTTTCGGTTACTGGTCCAATTCCGAAGATCTGCTTCAGATCATCTCGCTGATCCACTGGTTCAAAAAGTGGTTCAATCTTATCGGGCTCTTTATTCAGTGTCGCTGTTGTACCAGCCTGTGTTTGAGCAGGCCTTTTACTCGCCCAGCTTTGTCTGGCATCGGATTCTGGATGCGAAACCTTTGTTGATGTAACTGCGGTAATAGTGTTGGAAGCAGATTTGGTCGCTTCGCTGTTGTCATCCTGATGTGTATCAGTCTCTGCTTTTTCAGTGGTAGCAACCTTCGGCTTGTTGTCCTTAGACGTTTCCAGAGCTAAACCGCTTGCAGCCCCACCGGCCATGGCTGCTGCCATTAGGGAGGAGGTAGTTGCGCGCTTTTTAGCGCCAGACTTAGTTGTAGGTGGCTCAGTTACGCTTGGGTCAGTGTCGCTGAGCTGATCACGCAATGCTTCAAGCTCGGCTGTATCAAGTTCAATCTGCCGGGCTCGTGATTCGTTCTCTGCAGTGGTAGCTGCTACATCTTCCGCCATTTTTTGCTGGCTGATTTGATCACTTGCGCTGGCTTGGTCAAGCGTCGGTGTCGCTGAGCCTGGATGTTCCTGAGTACGGCTATTCGGTTCTGAAGGTGAGTCCTCGCCTGCATTGCTTTGCTTTTGAGACGTTGTGGCTTGAGATAACAGTGGGTGGGCTCCGCTGTGTTTCTCAATTTCGGTTGATAGCTGGCGGACACGTTTGCGTTCGGTGTCCAGTTCTCGGCGAAGCTTTGTTATCTCTTGATCAACGTTAGCATTTTTATTGAGTTTACCGATAAGCGCTTCGCGTTCATCACTCAGTTGCCGCAATTCGAGTTCGTGCTTTTGGTACAGCTGACGAACAAGCAACTGGCTTTGTTGTAAATTACTGCTTAGCGCCGGCATCTTCTTGTTGTCTTCCTGCAAACGCGCGATTTCAGATTCGTTTTTTGCTTTTAAATCATCAAAATCATTGGTGATAATACTGACTTCTGTCTGCGCTTCGATGACTTGTTGCTGTTGTCTGGATATTGTACCTTTCAGGTCTGCTTCGGCTCTTTGCGCCTTGACGCGATGTGCCAGCCAGCCAAGCCCACATCCAAACAAAATGGCGAACAGTAAACTCAAACCAATTTCAGAAATAAGATAGATCAAACCAATCTCCCGACCGTGTAGGGTTTAATTGACATAGCTGATTTCAATTCTTCTATTGGCTGCACGGCCTGCGGGCGATTCGTTATCAGCAATTGGCTTGGTTGCCCCATATCCCTGTGCAATAACTCGTGATCGTTCGATTCTATTATCGAACAAAAAATTAGCGACTGAGGTTGCCCTTTCGCGGCTGATACGCAAGTTGACCTCTGGTCGGCCTGTGTTGTCTGTGTGCCCGGATATACGCACGCGAAACTCTGGGTAGGCTTGCAGTATCTGCGCGAGTTCAAATAGGGCACTTCGGCTGCCTTGCGTTAAAGATGCACTGCCTCGCTCAAACGCGACTCTTGAAAAATCGACGTTTTTCAACGCTGATTGGAAAGCGGCGAGGTCCAGTCTTGCTTTTTTGGCCGGGTCAAAGACCTGCATATTGTCCCGAACCAGTCGTATGCCACTGATACCTTCCAATTGCGTAATCAACGCGTCTCTGTCCGCAGATATGTTTATGGCACCGGAAAGATTTAAATCACGACCATCCATAGACAAATTGATATCACCGGCTTTGGCAGCGGTGACAACAGAACCGGCGTTACTGAGTAGGTCACGAGGTATCGATTGGATTGCACGATGTGCCGTAGCCAGCATCAGGATCGCACTAATTCCAACTAGCACCCAAGGCCAAAAGGCGGAGGTGTCGTTTGAGTCCAGTTGTAGTTGAGGTGCGCTTGACTGCATGGAGCAGAATGATAACACTATGCGCGCTTTGAAAATATTCCTAAAGTGTATTCGATGGAAAAATCAGTCAAGCCAAAAAACCGGCATATTAAACATCATTCAATGAATTTTTGAGCTCTGTCTTTCCACTCAATGTTGCTGTCTGTGGAGTCTGGTTCTATCTGCAAGCGCAAGGCGCTAATATCAGAATCGCTCATGTTGTTCAGTTGTTCAACATGTGTAATACCAGCTTTGTTCAATTTTTGTTCAACGTTTGGGTTGACCTGATTCAGGATTGTCGTTCGTATTTTGTCAGAGTGAAAGCGTGTACTTTCATTACTGGAATTTAGCCTTGTTAGCCGCACAGAATCACGGTTTGACACTCGAACAATAGAATCTTGTTGTACCTCAGGCAGATGCTGATCTACAACTCGAACGGGAACTGCCGCAGCTTGTCCGTAAGACTTTGGCGGAGGAGCATTGATAGTCTGTGTCGCTGGTGATGCCTGTTCGACCCTTTTAAGTTGGCGTCGAAGTTGAGCAACCATTGTAGCCGCCTTGGTTACCCGTTCTTGTGACTGGGCGGCAGTGAGGCGCATCTGTGAAGTCTCAATAAAATGCAGCTTTTCCAGCTTTTGCATTTTTGCATTTAGCAACGTTACTTGCTTACTAGAGGCCGAAAACTTCTCTAGAGCCATGCGAAGAACTTGGTCTTTGCGTTTCGTCTGACTCATCGACTGTTGGAGCTTTCTGAAGTCGGATTTTACATCGAGCATATCGAGGCTTTGTTTGTTGTAGGCACGTTGAAGCTCGCGCCTATCATGACGTGACTTTCGAGAACCAGCAAAAAAACCGACCAGAATAGCTGCAATCACACAGATTATAAGCATTACGGGGCTTTGAAAAATATCAGCTTCCATTTTGTGACAGGCTATTTATGTTGTCAGTTCAATTTATT
>CALHRQ010000180.1 GCA_938038175.1 uncultured Granulosicoccaceae bacterium
ATTGGCGATTGTGTATCGCACACACGGTTGGAAATACAGGTAATTTGGGGTTACCAGTTTGTTTGTTCGCGTTTGGTGATGTGGGCCTGGCTTATGCGATGACGTTTTTCTCCGTTCAGTGCCTATTATTGTTTAGTCTTGGTGATTCAATTCTTGCTGGAAATTCGAATCCCTTAAAAGCACTAAAGTCACCAATGTTACATGCAATATGGATAGGTGTGTTTGTACGGGCAATGGATATCCAGTTGCCTGATTTTATTTTTGATACCAGCATACTGCTTGGCCAATCAATGATACCCATTATGCTAATTACATTAGGGGTGTCGCTTGCCAGTATGTCTACAGCCTATTTAAAAACAGCATTGTTCTGGTCATTGTTCAGAACCTTGCTGGCAGTTTGTGTCGGCTTTCTTGTGGCGAGTCTGTTTGGACTGGAAGGTGTTGCTCGAGGCGTTTTAGTGATTCAGACTGCTGCACCTGTTGCCGTGTTTAATTATTTGATGGCTATTCGCCACAATCGCGACAGTACTGAAGTGACAGGACTTATTCTGGTAACACATATTGGCGCTATATTCTATTTGCCATTTATACTCGCTAGCGTTCTTTGAATTCAATCGGAATGCGGCAGAAAATTGAGGTAACTAAACATTGTAAGTGCTGCTGGATACAGAACCACTTGAGCCTATCCAGTTAGTGTGAACGGCGGAGCCGTCGCCACCCACTTTCTGATAGGTGTGTGCGCCAAAGTAATCGCGTTGTGCCTGGAGTAAGTTTGCGGGTAATGTGGATGTTCTATATCCATCAAAGAAGGCAATTGCACTGCTCATGGCAGGCATGGGGATACCAAGCTCAAGTGATTTAGATACGATGCTTCTCCAGCTTGTCTGTGCTTTTTCAACGTTGACTCGGAAGTAGTCGTCGAGTAGCAAGTTTTTCAGATTGTGTGCTTTGTCAAACGCAGCTTTGATTTCATCAAGGAATGCTGAGCGGATGATACAACCCTCGCGCCACATCAACGCGACACTGCCGTAATTTAAAGACCAACCATATTCTTCTGCTGCTGCTTTCATAAGCATAAAACCTTGTGCATAAGATATTATTTTTGATGCAAATAAAGCTCTTTCCAGATCATGTGTCCATTGTTCTGTGTTTTCGGTGATGGTATTTGTCGTTGGGCCATTGATTATGCTGGACGCCTTTACTCGTTCATCTTTCAAGGCTGACAAACATCGAGCAAATACAGCTTCTCCAATCAGGGTTAATGGGATGCCAAGTTCTAATGCATTGATACCAGTCCATTTCCCTGTACCTTTTTGACCCGCCTTGTCGAGCACGGTGTCTACCACGTACTCGCCATTTTCCTGATAAGCCAGAATGTCTGCGGTTATCTCGATCAAATAGCTGTCGAGGTCACCTTTGTTCCACTTGGCAAAATGTTCATGCATTTGTTGATTGTTCATCGACATGCCAACTTTCATAAAATGATAAGCCTCGCAAATCAGTTGCATATCGCCATATTCAATGCCGTTGTGCACCATTTTTACAAAGTGCCCAGCACCGTTGTCACCGACCCAATCGCAACATGCTTCTCCTGTGTTTGTTTTTGCCGCAATTTTTTGAAACATATTTTTAACCAATGGCCAGGCTTCTTTGTGCCCACCCGGCATTAGGGATGGCCCATTGCGGGCACCTTCCTCTCCGCCAGATACACCCATACCAATAAAGCGAAGGCCGACCGCTTTTAGTTCTTGAGAGCGTCGTTCTGTATCAGCGAAATTGGAATTGCCACCATCAATGATGATGTCGTCTTTATCAAGAAGCGGGATTAATGCACCTATAGTGTCATCAACTGGCTGACCGGCTTTAACCAGCAGTACAATTTTTCTAGGTGAGGAAAGCATGCCAATAAGCTCTTCTAAAGATTTAGCGCCCTTGATATTGGTATTGTTGGCTGAGCCTGCCAGAAAGGCATCTGTTTTAGCAGCAGTGCGATTATAAACAGCGACTTTGATGCCGTGATCGTTCATATTAAGAACGAGATTTTGACCCATAACAGCGAGCCCGATCAGTGCAATATCCTGTTTATCTGTCATAACGATAGTTTTTTAAGGTGGTAAGTTAATAACTGAATTAGTAGCGTCAAATCACTTTTGCAGGCAGGGGCTTGTTATCGAAAAATGCTGCTATGTTACTCAAAGAGAGCTCGCCCATGGCTTTACGGGTTTCCCAAGTGCCGCTGGCATTGTGCGGTTGTAACACGACGTTATCCAGCGAGAGCAATGCCTTTGGAATGCCAGGTTCGTTTTCAAATACATCCAGCCCTGCACCTGCAATTTTTCTGTTTACCAGGTAGTCGACCATTGTTGTTTCATCCACAAGAGTTCCTCTGGCCACATTGATGAGATAGCCGTTTGTACCCAGAGCATCGAGTACCTTGTTGTTAATAGCGCCAACGGTGTTCTCATTTGCAGATGCTGTTATAAAGAGAAAGTCTACATCTTTGGCCAGCTTTACCGCCGTATCGACATACTCATAAGCGCAGCCAGATTTTGCAGATCGGTTGCAGTACTTTATGGGCATGTCAAAGCCTGACAATCTTTTTGCCAGGCTGTCGCCAATGCTACCCATACCGAAAATACCGGCGGTTTTTCCACTCATTCTTGTGGTTAGTGGCATTGGGCCCTGCTTGGGCCATTTTCCATCACGAGCATAACGATCTCCAAATGCGACTTGCCGGCAAGTGGCTAATGCTAAAGACACTGCCAGATCTGCTACATCATCGCTGAGTACGTCAGGCGTATTGCCAACAGTGATTTGATTGTTTTTGCAGTAGTCGAGATCGATCGCATCAACGCCGACACCAAAAACAGTGATGACTTTTACATTAGGCAGTTTTTCCAATACAGCGTTGCTGACTCCTTTTCCACCATCGGTCACGACACCTGTGCACCGATCAGCAATGGACTCAATCAGGGCATCCTGATCTGCTGCTTCCCAAAGCTTGTGGATGTCATAATTTTCTTCGTAGCTCTTTTGCGTATGTTCAAAAAGAGGTCCCATTTGAAGCAACGTTCTGCGCACCTTTATGTCCTTGCTTTTTTACAGACCATCTGTGTGTCAAGGCTTGCTGGTCCTGACAGGAGTCTGTGAGAATGAAAGTGATCTGCAATAGACTACCATTTTGTTTAATCAACTGGGCTGTTATTGCTTCAGTCGGTTACACTAACGGTGTCTCAGGCAATCAATCTCGACCCATGCAGCAACGATTAGTCAATCGCTCTGTGCTCGTTTTAGTGCTTATTTTTATATCAGCACTTTTTTTCAAAGTAATTGAGCCGTTCTTGCTATCAATTTTTGTGGCCGCACTGTTTTCTGCGCTATTCAGTCCGTTTTACCGTTGGATTCTGTCGTATACGGGGAACCGGCCGGCACTTGCATCTCTTTTGACATTGCTGTCATTGATGCTGTTTGTATTCACCCCATTGCTGCTGGTGTTTGGGACTGTGCTGGCACAGGCCCTTGATGTGGCAGAAACAGCCTTGCCCTGGGTTCAGCAACAGTTAGCTCAACCGGGCCTTATTACCGAGAAATTACAGCAACTGCCTTTTTATGAGCTACTCGTTCCTTACCGGGAAATGGCACTTAACTGGTTTGGACAAATTACCAGCATTGTTAGTAGTTGGGTCATAGACAGCGCTCAGGCAGCGACTAAGGGCACTATCAAAGCACTTTTTTCAGGTCTGATTATTCTCTATACAATGTTCTTCTTTTTCATGGACGGTGATCGGCTGCTGTATTACCTCCTCTATTATTTACCACTTAACGATGACGATGAAAAAAAGCTTCTGGCACGATTTACGTCTGTTACCAGAGCAACACTGAAAGGCACAGCAGTAATCGGTGTTTTGCAAGGTGCATTGGCTGGACTCGCATTGTATTTTGCTGGGATACCCAGTGCCTTGTTTTGGGCAGTGGCCATGATGTTCTTAAGCGTAGTGCCTGGTATTGGGACTGCGCTAGTCTGGGGGCCAGCTGTGATCTATCTTGTCACGCAGGGTGAGTATCTAACGGCTGTATTACTTGGGGCTTATTGTCTTGTCGTGGTGGGCAGTATTGACAATTTGCTTCGGCCAAAGCTTGTAGGCAATGACACGCGATTGCATGAGCTTATGATTTTCTTTAGTACTTTGGGTGGTTTGTTGTTGTTTGGTTTTATGGGGTTTGTGATTGGACCTCTTATAGCGGCGTTATTTGTCACTATATGGGAGCTGTACGGTTTGGAGTTCAGTCGATGGTTGCCAACGACGGCGTTTAAACCTCGTAGTGGGTCAGTGGCCTTGCCGCATGAACGTATGCGTGATGCCATTGAAAATACTAACGATACAGCATCTCCGACTGCTGGCGTGGAAGCTTACGCAAACGAGCAATTAAAGCCAACCAACCCAGAGCTTGATGCTGCCACTGCAGATGTGCGCTCTACCGGCGGCAGTGATAATACAGCCGGCTCGTCAAGTATTGAAAACAACTCAAAAGAAAGCGGAGCACAGTCTGGAAAAAAATCATCGCAGCGTCGCAAAGCGAAAAAAAGAAAACGCTGAAAGTGTTGAGCAATTAATTATTAGCGTTTTTAGCGTTAGTAATCAGCTGTTTGTTAGCCATTTTGTATGTGCTTATTTCAAGACATTGTTTTGCAGCTTTTCTTTCCAGGTAATTTATAACACTCATTTTCCCGTATAAATTTAAGCTGATTTTCCAGGAGACTACCAGTTTTTAGGC
>CALHRQ010000181.1 GCA_938038175.1 uncultured Granulosicoccaceae bacterium
CTATCCAGCTGTATTCCAACGCGATAAGCGAAGCGATTACTGATGGCAAGCGCGCCTCTGGGGCAGCGATGGAAGAAGAGCAGGCAGTCGTATCAACACCCGCTCCCGCAGCTGATACTGCAGCCTCAGGCGAATCGGCGACAAGCGAAGCTGCGGCAGAAGCAGAGGCCGAAGCTGCCGCTGCGGCCAAGGCTGCTGAAACCTCGGCTGCTGAAACCCCGGCTGCTGAAACCCCGGCTTCTGGTGAAACTGACGCAAGTTAATCTGGTTTGGTTTGATGCAACCCTTGTGGCTTTATAACGATCACGATCATCGTGCCACAGGGTTGTTTGCCCAAGCCAAGCAAAACCTAATTTTTGGAGAGTGAGAATGACAATATCCGCGGCGATGGTCAAAGAGCTGCGCGAGCGTACTGGCGCCGGCATGATGGAGTGCAAAAAAGCACTCACAGCGGCCGATGGCGATATGGAAACTGCGATCGAACAAATGCGCATTTCAGGTCTTGCCAAGGCTGATAAAAAGTCTGGTAACACCGCAGCTGAAGGTATCGTGCAAATCGAAGTATCGGCAGACGGTTCCCGGTTTGCGCTGGTTGAAATTAACAGCCAGACAGATTTTGCGGCCAAATCAGAAGATTTTATTGGTTTCGTAAACGCCGTCACTTCCGCTGTGCTGAACGATCAGCCTGCCGGTGTCGATGACATCAAAATCGACGGAAAAGCGGTTGAAGAGGTACGTAAAGAGCTGGTCGCAAAAATTGGTGAAAATGTTCAGGTACGCCGGTTTGAGACAGGTTCTCAATCTGGTGGGCAATTTGCGCATTATTCACACGGTGGCGGTCGCATTGGTGTGGTCGTTGAAGTGGAGGGTGGTGATGAGGCCGTGGCCAAAGACGTTGCCATGCACATTGCGGCGAACAACCCGGTCTGTATTGACGAATCTGGTGTGCCGCAGGACATGCTCGAAAAAGAGAAGGCCATTCTGATTGCTGAGGCATCAGAAAGTGGTAAGCCTGCGGAAATCGTTGAAAAGATGGTGCAGGGTCGAATTCGCAAATACCTGGCAGACATTACTCTTGTGGGTCAGCCGTTTGTCAAAGATCCCGACCAGACGGTTGAAAAAATGCTCAGTGCGGCGGGTGCAAAGGTTAGGGCGTTTTACCGTCTCGAAGTGGGCGAAGGCATTGAGAAGAAAGAAGAGAATTTTGCGGAAGAAGTTATGGCGCAAGTGCGCGATATCGATAGCTAAGTCGCCTTCGAAGGCATAGAGCACGCACACGCAGCATTCGCTGTCAAAGCGTGATGCCTTCAAAAAAGCCGGGTTTATAGCCCGGTTTTTTTTTAGCTTGTTTATTTAATCTGCTAGTTTAATTGATCATCCTGCACAAACGCGAACAATAGGAACTGCTCTATGGCAAATGCTCAGCCCGCATTCAAACGACTATTATTGAAACTCAGCGGTGAAGCGCTGATGGGTGATATGGACTATGGAATTGACCCGGCTTACATCCGGCAAATGGCTATTGATGTAAAAGAGGTGAGTGACAAGGGCGTTGAAGTTGCCATGGTGATCGGTGGTGGTAATATTTTTAGGGGTGCTGGCCTTGCCGAGGCGGGTATGGATCGCGTAACCGGTGATCATATGGGCATGCTTGCCACTGTCATCAACTGCCTGTCCATGCAGGATGCACTGGAAAATCTGGGTGCATATTGCCGTGTCATGTCGGCGTTACCGATAAATAACGTCTGTGAAGATTACATACGTCGTAGAGCGGTCCGCCATCTTGAGAAAGGTCGCATTGTGTTATTTGCCGCAGGCACTGGTAATCCTTTTTTTACAACTGATTCTGCAGCGAGCTTGCGTGCTATTGAAGTAGCTGCAGATGTCATGATCAAAGGCACCAAGGTGGACGGGATTTTTGACAAAGATCCAATGAAGTACAGTGATGCAGTGCGCTATGATGAAGTCAGCTTTGATGACGCCATTCAACAGAAGCTGGGTGTGATGGACACGACAGCCATCGTACTGTGTCGTGATAATCAATTACCGGTTAAAGTATTCAATATGAACAACCGCGGAGATTTGATGCGGCTGGTAATGGGCGAAAACGTCGGTACAACCGTTAAGTGAGGTAGTGGAAACCATGATCGATGACATCCTCAAAGACGCTAAACAGCGTATGGGTAAAAGCGTTGAATCGCTTGAAAATGAACTCTCTCGCATGCGCACGGGCAGGGCCCATCCGAGCCTGCTTGAGCATGTCAAGGTTGACTACTACGGGGCTGAAACACCGCTGAGTCAAGTGGCCAATATCAATACTGAAGATGCCCGAACCTTAACGGTAACTCCCTGGGAGCCACCGATGGTTGCTGCTGTTGAAAAGGCCATTATTAATTCAGATCTGGGTTTAAACCCCAATACAGCGGGTACGGTCATACGGGTACCTGTTCCTCCAATGACTGAAGAGCGTCGCAAAGACATGGTCAAAGTTGTGCGCAGTGAGGCCGAAGGTGGCAGGGTTGCTGTACGTAATGTCCGGCGTGATGCTAATTCAGATCTTAAAGAGTTAGAAAAAGAAAAAGAAATTTCGAAAGACGAGCTGCGTAAGTCAGAAGAGGAAGTGCAGAAGCTCACCGATGCAGCGATTGCCGAAATTGATTCTGTATTGCAGAAAAAAGAAACTGAATTAATGGAAGTGTGATCGGCGAACAGAAATACCCAAAGCAGCAATACCTGTAAATGCCCGGTCACGCTGGCTACTGCGCCTGCAATGCTTTGGGCAAATAAGGTTAATCAAAAAGACAAAAACAATGATCAGCAAGCCCGCTACGATGCCACTGCACGTTGCCATCATCATGGACGGCAATGGTCGCTGGGCTCGTAAAAAAAATTTGCCGCGTGCAGCCGGCCATCAGGCAGGCTTCAACACAACGCGCGATATTGTTGAAGCCTCTGCCAAGCGCAATATTCATGCGCTCACATTATTTGCCTTTTCCAGTGAGAATTGGGCGCGGCCCGAAAAAGAAGTCGGCTTGTTAATGGATCTGTTTTTGCGCGGGCTCAAAAGTGAAGTGGGCAAGTTGAGCGAAAACAATGTTCGTATTCGGTTTATAGGTGAGCGCTCGGCATTTTCAGAAAAGCTTCAGGCGGAAATGGCGTCCGCTGAGAAGACAACAGTAAACAATAACGGTTTAAAGCTTGCCATAGCGGTTAACTACGGCGGTCGCTGGGACATTGTTAATGCTGCACGTCATTTAGCGCAACAAGTTAAAAACAAAGAGATTGAACCTGAGCAGATAGATATTCAACGCTTTGGCCATGTTCTATCACTCAATGACGTACCGGAGCCCGATCTTTTTATTCGTACAGGCGGAGAAAAGCGCATCAGCAATTATCTTCTTTGGCAATTGGCTTATACCGAACTGTATTTTACCGATGTTCTGTATCCCGATTTTGATGATGCAGAGCTTGATAACGCTATCGCTTTTTATGCAGGCCGGCAGCGGCGCTTTGGTCGCACCGGCGAACAGGTAACCGGCGAAGATGCTTAAACAACGAATCATAACTGCAGTCATCCTGCTTATCGCATTTGCAGCACTGCTTGGCTTTGCATCGATCGGTGCCTTTGCACTAGTTATAAGTCTGTTGGTTACTGCAGCGGCTTGGGAGTGGAGCAGGTTGTGTGGCGTCACTTCAGAAAATATGCAGCTCGGTTTTGCAGCCCTCGTCGGTGTGGTTTGTGTGTTCTGTTTGTATTCCCCTTTGGCAGATACGGCGATTCGTTGGGTGATGCTTGCCGCGCTGCTGTTCTGGCTTTCCGCAATAGTTCAGTTTTATTTGCAGCCAGTGCTGGCGCCAGTGGTGCAGTCCAAGGGTCCTATGTTAGCGCTCGGCGGCTTTTTATTAGTGTGTGCGGGTATCGCCATTCAGTATCTGCGCAGCCACGCTGAAGGAGCAGGCAATGCCTTATTATTATTTGCTATGGCAGTTGTGTGGGTCATGGATATTGGCGCCTACTTCAGCGGTCGCCGTTTTGGCAAGCGAAAGCTTGCGCCACTGATCAGCCCCGGAAAATCGTGGGAAGGCGTTTACGGTGGTATTGCCAGCACGTTTTTACTGCTGTTACTGGGCTTGTTGATAATGCCCTGGCCTGAAGGCAGTGCACAAAAGCTAATTACGGCCAGCGTGGCCGCTGCGGCCATTTCGGTGGTCGGTGATCTATACGAGAGTCGGCTCAAACGTGCTGCGGGTATGAAAGACAGTAGCCAACTGCTGCCAGGGCATGGCGGTGTAATGGATCGCCTGGATGGCGTGATTGCCGCCTTACCTGTATTTACGTTTTTCTGGGTCTGGATGTAATGAATTCGCAGGCTGTTGCGATCCTGGGTTCAACAGGTTCTATCGGTAAAAGCACACTCGACGTTATTGCTCTTCATCCGACGCGTTTTCGTGTGCATTTGCTGTGTGCGAACACCAGCACCGACGCCATGCTTGCACAATGCAGGCAGTTTTCTCCAGCCTATGCGTTGATGCAAGATAAGCAGGCTGCCGCTACATTAAAGCAGCTGGTAAAACAGGCTGGGCTAAAAACATCGGTGTTGCACGGCGATGATGAACTTGCTGATGCGTTGGCCGGTTCCGAGGTGGATATTGTCGTTGCTGCCATCGTTGGTTCTGCTGGCCTGATGTCGACACTGGCTGCAGCGAAGGCAGGAAAGCGCGTTTTACTGGCCAATAAAGAAGCGCTTGTCATGAGTGGTGATCTCTTAATGCAGAGCGCTGCGGAGTCAGGTGCGCAAATAATGCCCACTGACAGCGAACACAATGCGATTTTTCAATGTCTGTATGGCTCAGATGTGCATCAGAAGCAGTTAGGTTTAGAAAAAATTATTCTAACTGGCTCGGGCGGACCATTACGGAACTGTACGAAAGCGGAGCTAGCTGTTGTAACGCCGCAACAAGCTTTAAAGCACCCAAACTGGTCAATGGGGCCGAAGATTTCCATCGATTC
>CALHRQ010000182.1 GCA_938038175.1 uncultured Granulosicoccaceae bacterium
CGTTATTCATTAGTAATGTATATAGTGAGTTTACTGCCACTCATGTGCCAAAATTACCGGGATTTTTACAGTTAGTGACATCCATCAGAACCCCTACTGCCGTGGACTTTGGCAGGCTTTTGCTTACCAGCGCAATTTGGGGGTCCGCCTTTTTGTGTATCGAGCTTGCCTTACAGAATTTTGCTCCTATCGCCATCGCCTGCTGGCGGGTCGTCATCGCTTGCCTCATTATTCTGTTGTTTTGTTGGCTTAAGGGCCTGCGTATTCCTGTAGACGCCAAAACACTCCTATTGTTCACCGTACTCGGGTTTATCAACACGGTTATTCCATTTTCGTTTATCAGTTGGGGACAACAAAGCGTTGATAGCGCAACGACTGCGCTATTACTGTCGTCTTCCCCGTTCGCCACTCTGGTTTTTGTTCACCTTTTCTCATCTGACGAACAAGTCACAAAAAATCGAGTAATCGGATTGATTATTGGCTTTAGCGGTGTCGCGTTACTTTTTGTGCAAGAGATAGTGCTCGAAGGCAACAGTATCTTTGGGATGCTGTCGATTGTGCTCGCAGCATGCTGTTACTCAATGTCTGCGTTACTTATCCGGAAATTAGGTCAGCTGCCAAGCCTGGTAGTGGTAGCAGGTTCACTCACGACGTCATCACTAATTCTGATGCCAATTACGATTTGGTTAGCCCCACCTTGGGAACAGTCGTTTTCCACTATCAGCCTCGCCGCAATTTTGTTTCTTGCGGTAGGGCCAACTGCGGCAGCGTATGTTCTGCGTACACAGATTGTGCAGCTCAACGGCGCGATTTTCATGTCCAATGCCGGGTATTTGATTCCATTGTTCGCCGTACTGTGGGCCTGGCTGTTTTTGAATCGCGTACCAGAGTTAATCGCTTGGTGCGCCATGCTGCTTGTGTTTGTTGGAATCTATGTTGGACAGCGCAGTTATGTGGCAACAACCGCTAAGTGATGAAAGTGGGCCGATTATTTTATTGCGAGAATGAGTGGGTGAGTGGGTGAGTCGTTGAGTAGGTGAGTGAGTGAGTAGGTGAGTAGGTGAGTAGGTGAGTGAGTAGTTGGGCAAGTAGTGCTTGGTTGAATGAATAAGTCAGTTAGTAAGGAGAGTCTGGCTGCGGCTAACTTGGACGGAAGTTAGCGTATTATTAAGTCTTGAAAAAACGCACACGGCTATACGAGCAATTGGTTCGAATAAACGCAACTGTTTCGAACCCTGAGCCCAATTTTGAGTCTCTCGCACTATACTATGCAACAGACACTTTAAATTACACGTTAGGACTAGCTAGTCGAATATGAGTAAAAAAGCACCCTGGACAGCCCCCATGCCCGATGATCAGTTCGACATCATGCGAGATATAATTTCCGCACCAAGCCCGGTGGGGCTTGAATCGGCTATGACTCTTGGCGTGTTACAGCCGTACTTCAAGTCATTCATGCCTAAAAGCTGGGTTATGCATCAGCATACTGGTAATGCCAGTGTGGTTTGGGATACTCATCCGGGCAAGGACGACATGTTTTCCGTCATGATCGTTGGCCATGCTGACAAGATTCGTATGCAGGTCAGAAAAATTGGTAACGATGGTAAGGTTTGGATTAACAGTGATTCATTTCTACCTTGCACCCTTATCGGTCATGAGGTAACACTGTATAGTGAAGACCCTGATGACCCAGGTAAATATCGCTCACTAAAAGGTGGGACTGTTGAAGCCTTGGGTGCAATTCATTTTTCAGAAATGGGGCACCGCACCGGTGATAAAGGGATTCGGCCCACGCAGCTATATCTTGATCTACAGGTGCATGGTGCCAACAAAGCTGATCAGATAAAGCGCCTTGGTATCAAAGCCGGCGATGCCATACTCCTTGACCGACCAATTAAACGAGGCTTTAGCCCAGACACCTTTTACGGTGCTTATCTTGATAATGGACTTGGCTGCTTTGTCACTGCCGAAGTGGCCAAGCTCATCGCTGCAACTACGGCATTAAAAAAAGTACGCTGCTTGTTTGCCATAGCATCGCATGAAGAGATTGGACGCTTTGGTAGTCGAATACTTGCGGGGGTTTATGAACCCGATGCGCTGATAGCGGTTGATGTTAACCATGACTATTCAGCTGCACCAAACATTGGTGATAGAAACATGACTCCGCTTGAAATGGGCAAGGGATTTACGATGTCTGTCGGTGCGATTGTTAGTGAGCAACTGAATATGCGGGTAAAAAAAGTCGCGGCTAAATTCAAGATCCCCATGCAGCTTGACGTAACCGGGCGCGATACAGGTACCGATGGAATGGCAGGTGTGCTTGCGAGCATAGACAGCGCCGCGACATCCATAGGGTTTCCCACCAGAAACATGCATACCATTTCAGAGTCTGGTCATACCGGCGATGTGCTTGCCGCCATTCATGTCATCAAAGAGACCATCGTGGCAATGGACAAAGAAAAGGGTGATCTAAGCGATACCTTCAAAACCACACATCCCCGCCTGGACAAGACCAAGCCAATCACGCACCAGGGCTTTGATAAGATCAAGCAAGTCGGACAAGAGTAATAGTCGCAATTGAGCCTGCACGTCGAGTGTGGCGGGTAAAGCTAATTAGAGCAGTGTTAACTGCGTCTGTTTGAAGCATAAGTTGGCGATTGCCCTAGGGCAGGTATGGCTGAGCATGTCGGTGACGGCTGTGTTAGGCGGCTAAGGCTGCCTAACCCAACAAAGACGTGTTAAGTCAGATGAGCTGCAAAGGTGAATAGCCAGTCGGGCAGACAAGACTGAGATTTCCTGTACTTGAAGCACAAGTTAACAGTTTTCGACTGTTAATCCTGGCCTGTCGGCCGCTTACTTGGGTGTGCGGGTGCGTATCTGCCCCAGAATCTGTGCGGGCGCTGAGAATCTATCAACCAGGCTCGTGGTTTGAGCGAATCATCGACGCGTAGGCCCCGCTGAGAGGGGAGTGAAGTTGGCGTCCTGGGAGGGATTCGAACCCCCGACCTGCCCCTTAGGAGGGGGCTGCTCTATCCAGCTGAGCTACCAGGACTTGCGCAGTAGATTATAGCTAAATGGTAGCAGCTTTAGCCCAGAGAACTATAATTACCTGTAAGCGTAATAAGAATATGAAATCAATCATGTCTGAACAGAATCAAAAGAGTAACGTACCGACACCTGTGAATGAACGACGAAGTCATCAACGGGTGCAGGATGCTATTGGCCTGCGGATTACCCGTTTGCACGAAATGGCCGCGGCAGGTGAGTCAGATATACATAGACATGGTGTTATCGGAGCCAGAGTACGTCGTGCCAACAAGTACGATATTGAAGGCTATGCCGAAGTTAAGCGTGACTTTCCTGAGGTTGCTCGCTATGTAGAGGAGCTGGAAGAGCGAATCAGACAATTGCAACTTGATGGCATAAGCGAGTCAGAAGCGCCGACACACAAGGTCAGTTTATCCGCTGGGGGTCTTGCTTTCGCGGATGCTACGTTGCTGTATCCGGGTGAGCTTATCGGTGTCACCATGACTTTATTTCCCAGTATGAAGCGTGTTGGTTGCGATGCCAGAGTTGTCTCAGCTGGTGATGCACCTGAGATTGCTAATGGTGAGAAACATACCTATCGGATAACTTATGTGCGAATCAGTGAGGCAGATCAGGAATTGATTGAGCAGCATGTGAGGGGTTTACGTCAGTCTATCCCTTTGGATAACCTTTGACGTGACCGTTTTGACTTTAGTTGGCCTTGGTGTTTAACACAGGCACCAGAGGACAATGTCATTGCGAACCATTTCATTGAGTCGCTGGCGTTTGTGGCGCTAGGTTGGTGCCGGTGTTGCGCTCCAGTGACATTTACCGCTACCGCAGGCCGTGCAGCGATAGCGCTGAACGGCCTGCGCATCATCGTAACGGTAGAAACGGTCTTGTTTTTCGGAGCATCCGGCTCCACAGCAGTGACAGACTGGGCTCATCCTTGAATCTTGATATGAAGAGTTAGGGCTTAGTTGGTATCAAAAAAATGCAACAACAATCAAGTACCCCATTTAGCACCTGGTTACGCCTATACCAGTATTAATTATTGCCTGCGTCTGCGGTATCAAAGCCTGCCGTAGTTAAAGTTGCCTCATGCAAATCTTGCTTAGCGAAGCCGGGCCCTTGCCACTGAACCTGCAAACTATCCAATCCAGTGCGCTCAAAGAACTCTACAACAATATGGTGTGTGCCCGGGGCAAGGGTAGTGCTACCGGAAACTTCACGTCGTGCATGGAGTCCATCATTGTCAACGATGATAGAACCATTGATATACAGAGCACTTCCGTCATCAGAGCTAGTGTAAAAAGTGTATAACCCTGCAGTGCTTACTTCAACTGTTGCTGCAAATCGGAAACCGTATAAATTCTGAACCTGCCTTGGATCAAGAGAAAAGGTTTGTAGCTCACCCTCAGCGACTGGGATTAGGTTGTCGAAGTCAGGTAGTGTGGTCCAGCTTCCTTCAAAATACTGATAGCTGATGCCTGGGCTAGCAGTATTTGTTGTCGTGCCAGTATCAGCTGTGGTTCCAGTATCGGCTGTATCATTAGCTTCGCCACTTATGGTGGCAGTTGCCACTGCGGATAACGGAATGGCTTGTTTAGCGATTGTATCGCTGGACCAGGAAATTGTTATTGTATCGCCGCCAGCGAATTCGAAAAAGTCTACAAGGATATCGTGCTCACCGGCATTAAGCGTGACTGTGCCGCTCTTTTCAATTGGTGCATGTCTGCCATCATTGATTACCACTTCTGAACCGTTGATGCTGATACGACTACCATCATCTGATCTGGAATAAAACGTATAGACGCCATCTTCAGGAACGAGCAACTTTCCATAGAATTGAAAACCGTAAAAGTCAGCTCTTTCTCTCTCTGAAAGGTTGAATCCATTACTTACGCCTTCCTTGACTGGAATGAGGGCATTGAAGTCCGGAAGGTTATTCCACATGCCTTCGAAATAACGGTAATTCAATCGGTTGGCGATGCGCTCAGGTGTGTTCTCTCCTGTGTTTACACCGTTATTGTTTTGGTTGTCGTTACCGTTGGTAAGTGTATCGCCATCGCCACTACCAACACCACTGTTTGCAACGATTGCACCACCTAAATCAGGTGAATTGTTGTTTTCTGAGTGAGTGCCATTAGCATCCGTAGTGCCGCTATTACCGATTGAGCGCAGCGCTGTAGGCGGGATATCTTGTTTGCCAAAGCCTGGGCCATTCCACTGGACATCAAGCAATTGACCGCCAGCGTTTTCAAAAAATTCTACTCGTATCTGGTGTATACCAGCAGCAAGCTGCACAGTGCCTTGTCGTTCAACCGGTGGGTGGCGTCCATCGTTATTCACAATATTAAATCCATCGATAGACAAGCGGCTACCATCATCAGACCGTGTATAGAACGTGTAATCGCCTGTGGTTGGCACGATAAGGCTCGCTGTGAATTCAAAGCCGAAAAAATCATCGGTCCTTCTTGATGACAGGTCGAAGCCTTCAGCGAGGCCTGTATCAATAGGGTCTAACTGAGAAAAGTCAGGAAGTTTATTCCACGTACCTTCATAATATTTGTATGACACTTTGCCAGCTTGTGCTATCTCGTTGTTGCTGTTACCGTAAAGTGTCGGTTGCAATGGGCTGCCAAGATAAAACGCATCAATGGGTTGCTTTTCCAAATTAGGGCCTTCCCATGAGGCCAGCAAAGCTTCACCTCCAACTCTTTCGAAATACTGCACTTCTATTTCATGCTCGCCTGCGTTGAGTGCAATTGTTCCTTGTTGCTCTTCAAATTCGAAAGAATGTAACCCATCATGATCAACAACGGTGCTGTTATTGATGAGCAATTTGCTGCCATCGTCAGAAGAAAGGTAGAACGTGTAATCCCCACTGACGGGTACATTTAATGTCCCGCGAAAACGGAATGCAAACATATTGTTCTGTTCTCGAGCTGCCAGTGAGAAGTCGGATTGAGTACCGGTTTTAACAGGTGTCAGGTTATCGAAATCTGGAAGCTGGAATAGATTGCCGCCTTCGTAGTACTCAAAGGCAATATTAGGTGATGTATCGTTGTTGGGTGCCGGCGTATTTTCATCAGCAACCTTTATCTGTATTGTGTGACCTTCGGATGGTGTGTCGTTTTCATCCAGGCCGAAAATCCAGTAGTAGCCGGGAATCAACACATTGGGATTTGATTCGAGATCCAGATTGTACTGACCATTGCCAGTCTTAACAAAACTTGTTGGCACCATGCGCTGATCAGTCGTGTGATGGTGTGTGATCGCGACCAACCTCAGCAGTGTAAATTTTTCGATATTGTCCGAGCCATTGAGCGTGATGGTATCGCCTGGGAAGGCTTCAGTCGCACCACCACTGATTTCAGGGCGCTCAAGCAGTGAGCCGATTTCATCGAAAAGATAAGGTGGTGAGTAAATCTCGCCGTCCTGATGATTCGTTTGGCAAGCACCGCAAAGGCCACCGCCAGCTGATAAAACTCTGCCGTCTTTCATCAGGAGCGCAACCGAATGATAGTTACGTGGCTTTTCGTGTGGTGCGACCGTGCGCCATTCACCGCTGTCCGGGTTCCAGATCTCGGCTTCCAATACGGTGCCTTCGTCACTGAATTGAACGCCGCTGGTATTACCGCCAATCACTAGCACTTCACCCGTGGGCAGCAATACTGTATTTTGCATTGCGCGCGCAAACTCCATTGGGTTGGTTGGTGATACAACAGGTGTAATACCGGTTAAATCCATAACCATTGCTGTATTGGACGGTTCAGTACCACCGCCGGCTACCAGCATCTTACCGACGTCGTACATCACAGTTGAATTGTATAATCTGGAATGCTCATCGTTTGTGGCAGTGCCATGATCGCGGATAGCATCTTCATCGTTTAGATGTATAGACAACATTGTTGGCATGTGACCGGGATGGAAAAGTGAACCATCTGGAGCGACATTGAGTGCGGGATACCAGTCGTTGTGAACGACGTCCTCTGAGTCGAGTATCGATTGCATATCGATTTTGGATTTCAAATCCCAGCCGCTGCCCTCAGTCCAAAGCTCAGGATAGGCAGAACCTATTGTGCCAAGAGAGGTCAGCACCTGGCCAGATGGCAAGGTGGTGCTGGTTGGGTACCACCGGGTGAGCGCCATGGGCTCAATTTCGGTAAATGTGTCGTTTTCAAAAATACTGACGTTGGATACAGTGCGGCCCCCGCCAGCCACAAACACGCGGCCATCTTCAAGCATGGATACACCAGCGCAGAACATATCGTGAGTGCTATTGGGTGTGTCAGTAAAGCTGCCGTCGACAGGATCGTAAATCGTACCGACTGTCTGTGTTTCCAGGCCTCCGAATGCATCGACTTCCTGAGAGGACCACGCGACTATTCGACCATCAGGTATGTTGGCAGCGGCTGTTGCAATGAGTGGCCAATCGAACAAATCGCTCCAAACGCCCTGGCTGACAAAGTCCTCAGGGTCTATGGCGGCGCCAAGTGTTGGGTCTGGTACAAAGGGCTCGAAACTTTGTGCGAGTGCTGCCCATAGATCATCACCCTCCAGCCCTGCCAGATCGATGGGTGGGTTTTCGTTAGTTTGACTATCGGTGTCTATGGATTCAAGTTCAGCTCCTGCGCTTGCCCCTGTGGCGGGAGCGGTAGCATCCATAGCACTACCCGAGGGCTGGGACGAGCTGGAGCCAGGATCACAGGCGCTGAGCATTATCGCGCATAGAAGCAGTAACAGCGGTGTGCGTTGCAGCGTCGCTGCACGAGTTGTAAATGAAGGATGTTGAGCGATTCTCATTCTTAAGTCCATGCACAGAGTGTTAATCAAGTATCTGATTCACACGGAACGCAGGGCCAGATAGTCGCCATTAAATATGAAGCCGTGTTGAGCTACTATCGGCTTACATCGAAAATATTTAAGCGAGTTTGATCTACAAGGCTATACCTGTGAGGCTGAACTATCGGGTCAGGTCGTATTTTCCTCCTCTTGTTGGCTCTTATCCTGATGATCTCTGACGATGGATTCCAGAGATTCTTCATCATCATTCAGGTTATCACCCAAGGATCCCAGAACGGGCAATGGGTCGACCATACGCCATGCTGGAAGCGATGATAATACGCTGCCCATCAAGGTGCCGCCTCGAATCAGCCAGAGTAAATAGCCGAAGGAGAGGCCAGAAGATAAGGTGAATGAGCTACCGATAAACCGAGTTGTTTCTGTTGATTCCCTGGCAAGCTCTTCTCTTTGTTCGTCAAACCGGGAGGCAAGGTCGGAAAATTCCAGGTTGGATTGCACATTGAATGCATCGCTGAGATTCAGTGCGAATTGATTGGTAAAAACGTCTGTGATCTCTTGTGGATCAAGTCGGCCATCAACTATATCGAGTATTGAGGCCTGTGCCTCAATTTGGGTTAGTGCGATTTTTTCCAATGGTTGTATCAGGCTGGAAAGGTCAACTGCTTCGACCTGTTGATCTTGCTCCAAGCCTTCGCCAAAGATCGCTAATGACTCTCCGAATGTCTCGGACTCAGTCTGCTCTCCGGTTATTTCCGGTTCGATCTCAATGGTATCAAGTTCTATTTCTTCAATTTGTCCAACGACAATGATTTCGGTTTCCGAATCTGGTTCTACTGGTAGAGCTGCTTGAATTTCAGGCGCGCGCTCTATGGCGATAGAGACTGGTATAACGCTACTTTCGCCGCCGCTATCGTTAGCGACAAGTTGTAAATTTATCGAATCAATATCTGCTGGAGGATCTATCAGTGTAATTGTCTGGGCTGAGCTGTCAAAGATTAACCATTCAGGCACAGGTTCGCCATTTTCCTGTTCCAGCGTAATTTCCAGCACATCGTCTTCAGGATCAGTAAAATTTAAGCTGGATAAATCAAGTTGTTCTGTTGCAAGTATTGTCGTCACGAGCGCTTCATTTTGCGCCACTGGTGCTTCGTTTACATCAATTACATTTAGCGTAAAGTTCTCTGCCAGGCTTGCGCCTTCTAAATCTGTGGCAGTTACGGTTACAGTGATTGTCGGCTCAGCCTCAAAATTTAACGGCTCTGAACCGATCATAACAAGCTGACCATTGACAACGCCGAAGCGTGGGTCACTCACTTGCCAGCTCACCGAGTCAGCTTGATCCGGATCAAAAGCGCTGATGTTACCGACCGTTGCGTTTAGAGTGCTTTCGGAAACTGTGGTGTTTTCCAGTACGATCGATGTTGGTGCTTCATTGATGTCTGTTATCTGGACTGTCAGTGGGATAGTGTCTGAGTTACCAGCAGAATCTGTGGTTGTAATGCTCAGGTCAATTGTGTCATTTGTTTCGTGATCCAGAGGTACTGTGTTGGTCAGTTGAATTTGTTGATTGACCTGTTGTTGATTCTCTTGAGTAACACTAAACTGCTCACTGACGTTACCATCGTCAGTGTTTGTAACTTCAATTATTTGTAGGTCTGCGGCATCTACATCGATGATGCTGAAAATCGCTGCTATTGTGTTGCTGGTATTTTCTGGTATTGCCGTGCTTGAAACGAGCGTAATTTCAGGTGCTTCGTTCACATCAGTCAAGTTGACCGTTAAAGGCAGGCTGTCGATTGCACCACTTTCATCTTCTGCAACAATGACAAGATCAACCGCTGGGGTTATTTCAAAATCCAGACTATTATTTGTCGTAATGAGCTCGCCAGAGCCTGTAACGATAAAGTTTGTGTTGATGCTATTGTCTGACTGGTTAAGAACGGTATAGGTAATACTATCGTTGTTGTCAGGGTCTGTCGCAACTATGTTCGCGGCAATTGCATTAGCACTGTGTTCTGCAATGGGTGTTAAATTGCCAATTGTGAGGGTGGGCGTCTCATTTGCGTTTGTAATGCTGAGTGTCGTTGCTGCACTTGCAGTAGCGCCAGCAGAGTCAGTGGCCTCGATTATCAGGTCAATGGTGGGTGTTTGCTCATGATCAAGCGAGTTGTTTGTGCTAACAAGTATGCCGTTGATAACGCTAAAATTGGTATTGAGACTATTATCAACTGCATTGAATACATTAAATGTCAGGTCATCTCCAAGGTCTTCGTCGGACGTGCTGACAGTCGCAATCGGTGCATTTTCTGTTTGCTCTACAACCGTTGTTGCGGAGGCGATTGAGATCGTTGGTCGATCATTTTGGTCGGTGACAGTGACAACGATTTGATCATCTGATGAAGCGCCGGCTGTGTCTGTAACCCGAACGGTTAGCGTAAAGATGTCAGACGCAAGTGCTTCAAAATTATAAGCGCCATTGAATACGATCTCTATTGCACCTGTATTTGGATTGATTTGGGCAGAGTAGTCAGTTGCTACAGAGCCTGTCGAATCAAGTATGGATATAGAGGAAGTATCCAGGTTGTCCACTATATCGAAATCGATGATGCTGACTTCGGTCAGTACTGGGTTTGGCGTATTTTCCGGAATGCTTATAGTGGCATTGCTAAGCGATAGTACGGGTGCTTCATTGACGTTGGTGACTGTGATGACAAGAGGCGTATCAGCGATCAGCCCACCTCCGTCAGTGACTCGAACCACCAGGTCTATTGTTGGTGCAGGAAGGTTTTCCAGATCGTAAGTGCCATTGAATACGATTTCCAAATTGCCTGTGGCCGGATTTGCTATAACGGTGTAATCAGTGGCAATGTTACCTGCAGTGTCAAGCACAGTGATATCAGCTTCATTTAAACTGTCGGCACTATCAACATCGCTTAGAGTAACCGAGCTTATAACCGGGTTGGGCAAGTTCTCCGCTATGCTAACGTTGTTATTATCAAGCGCGATGATAGGCGCTTCGTTCACATTGGTGATTGTCACATCCAGAGCGGCATCGCTGGTCAGCCCGGCATTGTCATTGACTTGAATGGTTAAATTGATGGGGTTGTCTGGTGCGCTCTCCAGATCATAAGCACCGTTAAAAATCACTTCCAGATCACCACT
>CALHRQ010000183.1 GCA_938038175.1 uncultured Granulosicoccaceae bacterium
GCTTTTCCTGCTTAAGTAGAGAGTTTGTGTGACCAATCCCAGCGTTCATGTGCCTTCTTCACTAACAGTGGGGTAATTTTACCGGTTTATTTCACTAAAACAGGCTAACTCCGATAGTCTTTGGTCTGCAAATAGCTTAAGGACTTCCATGAAAGGATTTACACCATGGTATATCGCTGTTGTTGTAACCATAGTTTCTGGCTGTAGCGGCGGCAGCTCCCCCTTATCTGATTCAGCCAATTCAGCCGCTAATGTCATTGCTGAAACCGATATAGAAATACCAGGTGATCCTGCTACTCCCGGTTCAGATTTAACTGATTCATCAGTAACACCTGAGTTAAACGAGCAGGACGTTATCGAACCAAACCCGTCGGAGAATACTGCGATAGTTGCGGATGACGATATTGCCGCGAATGTAAATTCGAATACTATTGCTGAGCAGGTGCAAGCACAGGTGGAGGCGATGACGCTAGCCGAAGCACGGGCAGAAGCCGAAGCACGGGAAGAAGCCGAAGCACAGGAAGAGGCCGACGCACGGGAAGAGGCCGAGGCACGGGAAGAAGCCGAAGCACGGGAAGAGGCCGACGCACAGGCAGAAGCCGAGGCACGGGAAGAGGCCGACGCACGGGAAGAAGCCGAAGCACGAGAAGAGGCCGAAGCACGGGAAGAGGCCGAAGCACGTGAAGAGGCCGAGGCACAATCAGTTCCTGCGCTAACTCGAGTGAGCTTTGAAATTGAAGTACCGGAATATCAATCTAATTCACTAAGAGTTCGAATTAATTGGGGTGAGTTTGATGTCAGGCCAATGTGGTTGCTTGACCAGTCCTGGTCATTCGCGGCAGATCTTCCGACTGATACAGCGCATCCATTGCTTGTCACATTTTCCGATATGAACGGCGCAGTTCCGCTGGGTTCATATCAGGCAGAATTTAAAACTGGAACAGACAGTGCTGAAACTCTACGCATAAGTGCAGAGCAATTCGATACGTATCGCTGGGACAGTGACGCAGATGGCGTCAGTAATATTGATGAGTCAAGAGCAGGAACGAATCCAACAGCTTTGGATATGACAACAACACAGGTTGATTTCCAAATAACCGTGCCCACTATTCGGTCAGAAAACCTTGAGCTCATCCTCACAGTGCAAGATGTGGAGGTGGCCGCGCGCAGGATTAATGGTGAGCTTTGGAACGTATCGTTGGATGTACCATACTTTTCTGACGTTATCACCGATATTCAGTTTCTTGAAGATAATCTGTTAATAGGCGAAGCGCTAGTGCCCGTCGAAACCACATCCAACGCAATGGAAGTAATCGTTGTGCAGGCTACTGATTTCAATGTGTCTTTCGATTCCGATGATGATGGTTATCCAAACATTGACGAGCTACGAACCGGCTTTGATCCCTTTGTGGACGAGGATGCGCAACAAACTCTATCTGTAGTTAACTTGCCGTATTTCTTTGATGATCGACTTGCATTAATAAGTCAAGCATCCACACTTTACGAAAGGGATATCCCTACGGAGCGCCCGTACTTTGAACATGCAGAGACGGATGAGCCGTTCCAGTTTGATGACGTATGGGTGTTAAACAATAGAACCACTCGAACGATTGAGCTTGATGGGCTTGGTAACGGTACTTATCTTGATACTTTCTTTGATGAAGATCGCCCGCTGAGTTTCAAATCACGAACGATGTCTGCTGATCGAAGCAATACAGGTTCATCAGTTATATGGGAAGGAATTGACCATCTATTTGTATCAGAAACAAATGCACGTTTAAATACTGATTTCATAACAGAAACTGCAAAAATTAATGATGGTAAATATCAGCAAACAGGACAAGTAACCAGAGAATTAAGCTTTACAGGCACAACAACCAGCGTGAACTATTCATTCCATGGAACAAGAGACGTCGGTTCTGAGCGTTGCAGTATAGATTCCGGCAGTGCGTCTTATAATTTTGCCAGAAATATTGACGGGGTGAGGGTGCTTGGTGAGCTTGTCATGGAAAAAGCTGAAGATGATTTGTATTGGGTGATTAAAACTATTGCGGATTCCGGTGAATTTGTAGAAGAAGACAGGCTGGTAAGAACATTTGCTTATAGTTTTTATTGTGCGCATTCTGATCTTTAGTAAAAGTTGAATTCCACGCCCTCCAGATGTGTCTAGAAGACTGAGGCTTTGCCGGTAATTCGACTCTCTAGCAGTCTTTAGAGCGCTAGTTTTATCGGGCCCCTCTGGATCCCGATAAACCCTTATGTTCTGCGTGGGATTTTTTAGTCAGGTGACTTCTTTGCGCGTCTTGTACTCTTCACGATCCCACAAATTATTTTGAATTACGTCGGTTATAACATCAACTGCTTGTCGTACATCATCTTCGTCGATGTACAGCGGAGTAAAACCAAAGCGCATTATGTTGGGTGCACGAAAATCACCGATCACGCCCCCGGCAATAATAGCTTGCATGGCTGCATAACCATTTTCGAACGCGAATGAAACCTGAGATCCACGTTTTGCCGAATCTCGAGGGCTAACCAAATTTAAGGTAGGGCAGCGTTTTTCTACTTCGGAAATAAACAGCTCGGACAAAAGGATGGACTTTTTGCGTATTTCGCTCATGGATACACCATCCCAAATATCCAGCGCAGCATCCAAAGCGCTCATTTGCAATACGGGTGGAGTACCTACTCGCATGCGTTCAATTGCAGGCCCTGGGGTGTAGTTCAGTTCAAATCCGAACGGAGATGCGTGGCCGAGCCACCCGGCCAGTGCAGGCTTTATATCGTTGACGATATCTGGCCGCACATATATAAAGGCTGGAGCTCCTGGGCCAGCATTCAGGTATTTATAAGTGCAACCTGCTGCAAATTCTGCGTTACAGGCTTCAAGATCTATAGGCATAGCACCAGCAGAATGGGCAAGATCCCAGATTGCAACACTGCCTACTGCATGTGCTCTTGCCGTTAACTCTTTCATGTTGTGCAAGCGCCCGGTACGATAATCCACCTGAGTTAGCATCAGTGCTGCAACAGATTCATCCAAGTTCTCTGCAATTGCTTCTGGGTCCACTATTCGAAGTTCGTAGTCTTTATCCAACGAGTCGAGTAGCCCTTTTGCCATATACAAATCTGTAGGGAAATTGCCATTGTCTGAGAGTACAACTTTCCGGTCTGGGCGCATTTGTAAGCTCGCGGCGAGTGCTTGATATATTTTTATTGATAAGGTGTCTCCAACCACTACAGTGTTAGCTTGTGCACCTATTAACTTGGCAAGGCGGTCACCAAGCGTAAGTGGCTGACGATGCCAGCCAGCATCGTTCCAGCCTTTTATTAAAAGGGTGCGCCACTCATCGTTAACGGTTTGATTTAATTTTTTGTTAACCGACACCGGTAGTGGGCCAAGTGAGTTGCCGTCAAGATAGATGATGCCTTTGGGTATATCGAATAGTTGTTTACGCATTGATTTGCTCGGGCTTTGCTTAAATTAGCAATGGTTAATCAAAAATTCGAACTGGTACCGATAATGGCCCGCGAAATGCCCAGCCTCTAAATTCAACAGTGCCATCCAGTGCAATGTTTGGGAATCGCTCAAATAACAAAGGTAGTGCAACATCTGCTATTAGTGTTCGAGACGCTGCTGCACCCGCACAAAAATGTGGGCCAGCTCCAAAGCTGATAGATTTTGATGTATTTCTTGAGATATCAAAACTCTCGGGGTTTTTAAATACAAGCTCATCGTGATTGGCGCTGCCAAACATCAGGAAGGCTTTGGATTCAGGTTGAAACTCAATATCGTTCCACGAAAATGGTTTGGCTATGCGTCGAGGTGACATGCCAATTGGCGACATCCAGCGTGCGTACTCCTCAAATGCATGTAGCCAGCGGATTTCGCCGCTTTTCAATTTAGCGAGCTGTTCGGGATTTGATAGCAGCGCAAAAACAGTTCCAGCAATTGCATCACGAGGTTCGTTCTGTCCACCACTGATAGCGAGTTTGATATTTGCACGAATGCTATCCATCGCTTGCCCGGCATTTGTTAAAACATTCAGAAGTGATGCGCTTGCAGAAGGTATCTCAATTTGCAGCATAGTATCGATACTGTCATCGATAAGTTTAGTGGCATTTTTGCAGCTCTGCTCAATGTTTTTATCACCCGTGTAGTTTGCAATACCGTCGATTATGGCTTGCGACACTTCATCTATTTGCGTTGCAGTCAGGTTTGTCAGGCCGGTGATGTGTCGCAATGCATGTGCAGATACGGGCATTGCATAATCAGTAACAACATCAAATTTTCCACGCCCCTCTAGATTATCCAAAATGGCGAGAGTGTGTTTTCTAAATTGGCTAGCCCAAATTTCTTTGACTGTACGAGGTGACACCGATGCTTGGGCCTGTTTGCGTTCGAGTGAATGGCTATCGCCATCTTTACGCATCATGTTCTCACCCATTAGCTTAACCATTAGGCCATCAGGCTGGACTGATGAAAAGACATCAGTCTTTTTTTCACAAACGAAAATGTCGCCGCGACGTGTCAAAAGTGTTGCGTCGAGCTCGGGTACGTAGCAGATGGGTGCTTCATTACGCATTTTCGCAAGTACTGGATAGGGGTCTATCCAGAAGTGCTTCATGTCGATAGGAAAGACGGGTGGCTTCATGAAATAGAAGGGTTGATATTATTGTAGCTAGTAGCGTAATCCGCATTGTAGCCCATGTGTATGATGTAAGCTATTTTATTGCGGTGTTTAGTTATCAGTAAACGCTTGCATGACTGTATGCCGGCTTGGCACTTGCTCTTGTTATGTTGGGATCAAGTAGCTATTGAGGCTGATGAGAATAAAGCAAGTAGTGTTGACCCTGTAGTGGCGGTAGCGATGGAATCAAGTTTAAAATCAGGTATGGATAGAGACAATATGGCAGAAGAAGAGCGGTGGTCGTTGTGATTAATTGTGAAGGTGCTGACCAGTATTCAAATCTTTCTGAAAAATACAGTGTTAACTCAAATGAATTTGCTGCAGTTGTGTTGGCTGCTGGTTTGTCCAGGCGTATGGGTGAGCACAACAAGATGCTAATGTTATTTGATGGAAAATCACTCCTCCAGCGTTGTTTAAGTAGCGTGATAAATGCAGGTATATCTGAAGTAGTGGTTGTACTCGGATACCAGCATTTATCAGTTGAGAATGAACTATCAGGCTATGATGTATTGTATGTCGTTAATCCGAAATACGAACAAGGGCAAGGTACGTCTGTACAGTGTGGTTTGAATGCGTTAAGTGGATACAAGAAAGCGTCTTTGATATGTTTGGCTGATCAGCCTTTGGTAGATGCACAACATTTGATACAACTTATGGCAGCGTTTGAGAGTCGGTCCGAGGCCAAGGAGATTGTTGTACCTGTATATAACGCAAAGCGAGGAAACCCAGTTGTCATCAGTGAGCCTGTAAGGCAGGAAGTTAAAAAAAAATATGGCAGCTCGGGCTGTCGTAAATATATTGATGAACACCCCTGGCTCGTTGAGTGGGCTTCCTTTGATGATGCAGCTTATACCCAAGATATCGATACACCAGAAGAATACAATAAGCTACTGGCATCAATAACCAAAAAACGGTAATTGGGTGTAAATAGGCAGTCAACCAGGTAAGCCAGAGCGTTTGAGCTCAGTTCTACCATTTTAATGAACAGTATTTATACGAACGCATAAGGCTTGATAGATAAAAGTAAGTTTTAATTTGTAAAGTTCAGTCGATTCGACTCAAGTACATCGCTTTTTTGCGAAAACAAACTATATCGCTAATTTAAATTACACCTGCGATTATCAACTGCATAGTGCCTCTGCTCTTTATCTTAATACCCAACTCTAAAACAAGCTGGATCTGCCCGCAATCATATGTACACATAGCTCAACTGATTGGGTTCAATGTTTAGCGCTCCTGCACTGCATATCGACGTAGTAAATCCCATTTAGTGAATATTCACTAAATCAGTATGAAAAACCCCAACGATTAAACCGACTCCTACGATTATTGTTAACACCAAGGCTGAACAGTTTAAGAGCTTAGCCTACTGTGTGATCAATATAGAGATAGGAAGATGTTGGAATTAACAATAGGTTTGGTTTTGGGGTGTCTAATTTTCGTAGGGTTGATGTTCTCAGTGTTTCGAAAGAAAAAGGACTCTTTAGAGATTCAGACAACGTCTACCTGGTTGCAATCGAACGATACCTTGCAAGGGCAACTTCAGCTATTACTGGAAAAAGAGTCTGATACCGAGGAGCTGTCAGTTACGTTGATGTGTGTGGAAGTTATAAAACATCGTAAAGACGGTGTAGATGCTACCTCCAATAAAATCATATTTGAAAACAAGAATACTTTGATAGGCCGAACTACCTACCATGCAGGCCATGAAGAAATTATCCCATTTGAAATAGCTATACCCAATTCAATAAAAACACAATCCTTGGATGATTACTATGAGCCAGTGAGTTCTTCGATGATTCAGGGCAATGATCAGGATAATAAGCCGCGATCTTTAACGAATTGTTCCCTTGCGCAGATGTGTATTGATAATAGGGATTCGGTAAAACAGCCAATACAACCAATACAGCCTAGCTCGGAATTACGTTGGCAGCTTTGCGCAGTACTGAAGTCTAAAGATCAAGTCCTGCATGATACACAGCCGTTGAACATCAAGATGGCTTCATTAGAGACGTCGTCAAAACTCTTTTTTTATTAAATGGACACCCATCGCCAGGCAAGACAATGAGGCGTAACTCAATTTACGCATGTGTCTGCGATGAGTCGTAGCTTATTTGCGCATCTCGGATGCGATGAAATTAGATAAAGAACACAAATCTATCCTGGGAGGAAGAAAAATGGAAATAATTTATAATCAGTTATTCACGGTATTTGGCTTGATAGGTTGTGCTTGCTATGTTCTCTCGTACTTTCTCGTTCAAATGGAATTAATGGACGGCAACGAATTTGGCTATGTCGTTATGAATCTGGTAGCTTCAATTTTCATGCTATTGAGCTTGACACAGGCATTTAACCTTGGCGCAGCAGTGCTTCAAATTGTCTGGATAGTTATTAGTATCGGCGGCATATTTCGTAAAATGCGCAAATGTGATTTCACTACGCATACTAGTAACTAAACAGAAAATATGTAAACGTAAGCTTATTCAATTAAGCCACCTACTGGCAATCCGCTAGGCACGCTCTCAGGCTTTGATCTGTCGAATTGATCATCATTGAGCGCATTGAGAAATTGTTCAATTCGTTCCGCGAGCTGCCCGTTGATGGTGGGCATGTTTAGAAAATCATCGTCTAACTCATCGTTTGGTACGTTCGGATTCTCTGAATTTTCAGGATTGTCGTAAAAATCGATAACGTCTTTTAGTGTGCTGTCTTGACCTCCATGAAAATAAGGTGCCGTAAACGCAAGCTGACGTAAAGTTGGAGTTCGAAATGCAAAATTGCCATCTCCTGTATCGGGTGTATCCAAACCGGTTGCCTCTGCTACACCGAGCACATGTAATGCGTAGTCAGAAAACATCGGGCCACTGTGACATTTTGCACATCCTACTTCAACAAATGCCTCCATTCCCTGAACTTGATCGGCTGTCATTGCGTTTGTATCTCCGCGCATCCAGCGATCGAAAGGAGCGTTATTGGCTATCAGAGTCGTTTGAAAGTCTGCCAGTGCAGTACCAAGCAAAGAAAGGGTGATTTCGTCAGCGCTATAGGCTGATTGAAACCTTGCCTGGTAGTCGGAGTTAGCGTTTAAACGACTGATTACCTCCACCTCAATCTCTTCTATAGTGAAGCTATCACCGCGCATTTCCTGCTGTGATCGCAGTGGTTCGAGTGCTTGTAATGCAAGGCTCTGTGTTCTGTTGTCCCAAAACATCGGTGCGCGTTCCGAGTTAAAGAGGCCCAGTTGGTTAATACCGTTCCACGCAGTGTTTAAAACGGTGGGTGCGTTTCGTGGTACCACGCCAGTATGCCCCACAGAACGTGCCGGCCCCGCACCAATTCCCCCAACACCAACAGAACGCTCGCGGCCATCGCCATAGCCGAATTCTGGCAGATGACAGGTAGCACAAGCAACATCCAGATCACCCGATAGAATAGGGTCCCAAAAAAGTAATCGACCTAGTTCAACCTTTTCACTGTCGGGCAAGGCAATGGCATCTGGGAGAGATGTCAGAATGACATTGTTTATTTGAATCGTGCGAACCTCACCAATGGTAGCCGATGTTGTCTGATTGTTTGCGTTAGTGACGGTTTCGGTTTCGGTGCTGGTTTCAGAGTTGTTCCCGGCTTCAGTTTCAATTACAGCGTTAGCTTCGATGTTAATGTCGCTGATGTCTTCATTGTCTATTTCTGTTTGAGACTGTACTTGAGCTTCAATTTCATTTTCAAACTCGGTACTAGTGTTTGTGTTATTTGTACCGTTGTTGTCAGCTGCAACAGATTCATTAGCAACGGAAGCTGTGTTTGGACTAATCAAAGAATCAGAAGATGAGCCTGACCCACAAGCTGATAGACACAACAGTAATGTAACGAGCGAACCTGTAAAGCGCGTTCTGTAATATCCAGGGTTTGGAATTAAAGTCAATTTATTCATCTTTACGTCAAAAATCGAGTCGTTAGCCGGGCTTAGCGCAGCAGAATCAATTCGGTTGACACAATGGCTAGCAATGATGACCGGCTTTAAATGATATAGAGCGCGTATGAGGATACTATTGTGTTTTCAGTACCCAAAACCATGATACCGCGTTAACTCCAACAAGGAGCGAAGGTGAAACTACCTATTAGGGTTAGTAAAAAGGAATTTTTCTATAGCTTATTACCCATATTGGTATTTCTTCGAATAATTCTTGCTAAATTTATGCTTCTAACCTGTTGCTAAGTGGCGTACCAGATTGTTGTTTATCTTATCTTTGTAATAACAGCAGTATTTTCGTTTTTACGATTGATTTTTAGAAGGGTTTAAAACCGTATATGTGTTGTGGTGATAGATATAGATCGCCAGAATATCAGCCAACACCTCAAGGCGTTTAGTTTTGCACCAGCTCTTGCGCGATAGCCTTTTGATCTTATCCCGCAACATGCCCAGCGTAAAATCAACTGTGAATAACTGCTCAAACCCCGCCGTAATCTTTCTTCTCATCACCAATCCATCGTCTGATCAACCCGCGTACATTAGCCGGTTTGGATGCGAGTAAGATGTCAGCAATATCGCTGACATCGTCGAGTAAATCACTGTCGCGTCCAAGCTCTGCAATGCGAAACTCAGCCAAGCCGGTTTGTCGTGTACCCAGCACCTCACCAGCGCCGCGTATTTCAAGGTCTTTTTGTGCAATCTTAAAACCGTCGTTGGTTTTACGCATAATGCTGATACGCTCTTTGGCATTTTGAGAAAGTGGTGCTTGATACAACAACACGCAGCTACTCTGCGCACTGCCACGACCAACGCGGCCGCGCAGCTGGTGTAATTGTGATAAACCAAGACGCTCTGCGTTTTCAATAATCATTAACGATGCATTTGGCACATCTACCCCCACTTCAATAACCGTTGTGGCAACCAGTAAATCCAGCTCTTTGGATTTGAACGCCTGCATGATGGCGTCTTTATCGCGTGATTTTAAACGTCCATGTACCAACCCAATGCGAGCGTTTGGTAGAGCTTCGTCCAACATGGCAATCGTATCTTCAGCAGCCTCTGCCTGCAGGGATTCGCTTTCTTCTATTAGTGTACAAACCCAATACACTTGCCGTCCTTCGGTTATGGCTTTGGCCACTCCTGCAACAACTTCCGAGCGTCGTGTTGTTTCTATAGCAACGGTGGTGACAGGTTTTCTGCCTGGTGGCAATTCGTCGATGATCGAACAATCAAGATCGGCATATGCTGTCATGGCAAGCGTGCGAGGTATAGGCGTTGCTGTCATGATGAGCTGATGTGGAAGCGTGTTGTCATTAGCCCCTTTATTGCGTAAAGCCATACGCTGGTGAACACCAAAGCGGTGTTGCTCATCAATAATGGCGAGCCCAAGATTTTCAAATTCGACATCGTTTTGAAATAAAGCATGTGTACCCACAGCAATACGCTCACGGCCCATCGCCACTGCTTCTATCGCACTGCGACGTTGTGTAACCCGAAGTTTTCCTGATAACCAACCAACGCTGATACCCAATGGTTCAAACCATTCGGTAAAGTTAAGTAAGTGCTGCTCTGCCAAAATTTCTGTGGGTGCCATTAGTGCAACCTGGAAACCAGCTTCCACCGCCTGTGCTGCAGCCAGTGCTGCCACAATGGTTTTACCCGCGCCTACATCGCCTTGTACCAGGCGCAGCATAGGTTCACCCGTCTGCATATCCTGCAATACTTCATCAAGCACACGTTGCTGTGCACCTGTTAGTTGGAATTGTAGTGACGCCAGAATGTTGGTGGCAAGTTTGCCCGCCGGGGATATCATCGGAGCAGCATTTTTTTGTGCCTCTACCCGTAACAAGCGCAGGCCCAAACGATGTGCAACCAATTCTTCTAGAGCCAAACGCCGAAGAGCTGGATGCATACCATCCATTAAAGCGTTAACGTCTGCATTGGGTGGTGGACGATGTACGATTTTCAGTGCGCTGACAAGATCGGGTAGCGCTGCCTCAGTAAGCATCGAAACTGGAATAAGATCGACTAAATCATGCTTGTCCAATAATGCCAGTGCTTGATCGGTGAGCTTGCGTAGAGTCGGTTGCTGCACGCCTTCAGTTGTAGGATAAAAAGGTGTCAGCGTATCTTGCAATGCTGCTCCTTGAGTTTGTAGTCGGTATTCTGGATGTACCATCTCGAGCATGCCAGGGCCACGACGTACTTCGCCAAAGCATTGTAAGCGTGTGCCGCGGCTAAATTGCTGTACCTGCTTTTGACTAAAATGAAAAAAACGCAGTGTCAGAGAACCCGTACCATCCGCAATGCGTACCAGTAGGGAGCGACGCTTGCGTATAACCACATCTGCCATCACTACTTCACCTGCAATAACGGCTTCTTGCCCTGGCTGTAAAGCGCCTATGGGCAGTAGTTGCGTTCTGTCCTGGTATCGAAATGGTAAGTGAAACAATACATCTTGAACATTGTGCATGCCCAAAGGCGCAAGCTTTTCAGCCACTGCAGCACCAACACCTTTTAATTGCGTTAAAGGCAGCGCATCAAGTGTTGTTTTTGAGGATGAGGTGACTGTAGCCATTTATCTTACGGTGTCTGGCTCAACCGTATTTTTATCAGTAAGTTTCATAAAGTAAATGCACTGGTTATTGAGTGTGCAGGTTTCATTCAGCAAGCTGCATCAGTTATTGATGGAACAAAACTGAATAGATGCATCGCTCATCAAACGCCAAACGCCAAACGCCAAACGCCAAACGCCAAACGCCAAACGCCAAACGCTACACACTACACACTACACACTACACACAAAAGCCAAGCTCATATGAATTATCCAATATGCATAATGCCTTCAACTTCAACCTTTACCCCTTTGGGCAAGGCGGCAACACCAATGGCAGCTCGTGCAGGATAAGGCGCCACAAAATTTTCTCCCATGACTTCATTGACCAAAGGAAAATGCGCAAGATCGGGTAGATAGATATTTAATTTGACGACATCATCGAAAGATCCGCCGGCAGCATGACAAACTGCGCTCAGATTTTTAAATACCTGAACGATTTGCTCACGAGCATCGTCGCTGATAACTTCACCGGTTTTTGGATCAAGAGGAATCTGGCCGGAGAGATAAATGGTTGAGCCACACTTTACTGCCTGCGAATAAGTGCCTAGCGCTGCCGGTGCCTGGTCTGTTTCTACTGCTTGCCGTGTCATGAAATCGAATCCACGTGTTTAGTGAGTCCACAGTATAACCTTAGGGGCTAGCGGCTGCGTGTCACTCCACGAACAACCGTCAGGTTGCGTAGGCGTCGAATGATACGTGCCAGGTGTTTTCGGTCGGTCACAGTCAGAATAAAGCGGATCTGGATATTGTCTTCACCGCGATTATTAAAATCCATGTTTTCAATGTTGACGTTCATCAATGACATGGTTGATGTCACCCGCGCCAACGCCCCAGGCTGATTGACCAGCTGCGCAGAAATATCCGCTTCGAAAGTGTCAGCGATATCGTGCGCCCAATCCACCGCTACCCATTCTTTGGGGCGCCGTCTATAGCGCGATACATTACGACAGCCTGCACGGTGTACAGCGATTCCTTTGCCGGCGGTGATCAAACCTTGTACTTTGTCGCCCGGAATTGGGCAGCAGCATTTGGACAGGCTCAGTACTGCGCCCTCACGTCCTTCTATCATCAGTGGTGGTGTCTCGCTGACCGGAATTTGCAGTGTATTGGCCTCATCACCACGCTCCTTCGTGATCAGGCGTTCGGCAATCTGGCTTGGTAGATGATTGCCAAGCCCCACAACTTCAAACAATTCGTGCAGTTCTTTAAATCCAAACTCTGCCAGCAAGGCACTGATGGATTTCTCCGATAAGGTATCAAGAGAGGTATCAAAACGACTTAATGCACGCTTGACTAACCTTTCTCCAAATTCAACCGCCTTAGTGCGATCCAGTTGTCGAAGATGGTGTCGGATTGAAGTACGCGCTTTTGATGTCACAACAGAGTTTAACCACATGGGGCTTGGCGATACATCCAGCCCAGTGACAATCTCCACGGTTTGTCCGGACTCTAGTGGCATACTTAAAGATGACAGGTTGCGATCAACTTTTGCAGCAACGCAGGCATTGCCAATCTGCGAATGAACGGCATAAGCAAAATCGACCGGTGTGGCATTCTTGGGCAGTTCTATAATCTTGCCTTTGGGTGTAAAAACATAAATATCGCTGGGCATCAGATCGATCTTGACGCTTTCAACAAATTCGAGCGTGTCTTCAGTGCTGCTCTGCATCTCCATTAGTGCTTTTAGCCAATAGCGTGCATTTTCTTCGGTGCTTTGACCATCAGCACCTTCTTTATAAGCCCAGTGTGCAGCAATGCCCGACTCTGCAAACTCATCCATCTCTTTAGTGCGGATTTGCACTTCAACCGGGATGCCTTCGAGATAACGCAGTACCGTATGAATAGACTGGTAACCGTTTTCTTTTGGTTTGGCGATGTAGTCTTTAAAGCGTGAAAATATTGGGGTATAAAGCTGATGAACAATACCCATCACCCTGTAGCATTCATCAATATCATCGACCACTATGCGCAGCGCAAACATATCGAACACATCCTGAAAAGGCAATTGCTTTTGCTGCATCTTTCGATAAAGTCCAAACAGGTGCTTTTCCCGACCGGTTACACTGGCATCGATCCCTTTGGCCTTCAGGCTTGCTAGTACATGTTTTTCTATGGAGCTGACGACATGGTTGCGATTGTGGTGCGCACGCGTAACAGTTTCGTTCAGTACTCGGCTGCGTGCGGGGTAGCAGCAGCTAAAACCGATGTCTTCCAGCTCGTTTTTAATTTTGAACATACCCAGGCGGCCAGCTATCGGCGCATAAACGTCGAGTGTTTCCCGGCCAATACGGGTTTGTCGCGAGCGTGAAAGCACACCGATGGTGCGCATATTATGCAGCCTGTCAGCAAGCTTTATAAGAATGACGCGGATGTCGGATGCCATGGCGAGAAGCATCTTTCGAAAGCTCTCTGCTTGCGCTTCTTCTTTTGATTTGAATTCGAGGTAATTGAGTTTGCTCAAGCCATCGACTATTGAAGCGACCTGATCACCAAATTCATCAACCAGTTCATCGCGACTGGTTTTAGTGTCTTCGAGCACATCGTGCAGTAGTGCGGCCATGACACTTTGGTGGTCCAGCTTCATGTCGACAACAATATGAGAAACCGCTACTGGATGATTGATGTAAGGATCGCCAGAGCTGCGCTTTTGTCCTTCGTGGGCACGTTTGGCAAGCTCATAAGCACGATCAATCTGCTCTACCTGCTCAGATGAGAACAGCTTACTAACACGGGCAATAAGCTGAGGATAAGTGCCCTCTGGAAGTGTGGCTGGCGCTATGGGTGATGTAATCACTGGCTCTGGCGTACCCATAGTTAGTTAGTGCCCATCGTCAGTAACCTGAGAGCCTGGATTTATCAAAGTGGGAAACCAGGCAACAGCAGCTCGATGAATAAATAACAGAGCTAGTGTTTTGAATACGGAGCTTTGGAATGTGCAAAGCTGAGCGAGACGGCAAGAGGCCGTCTGGGGATGATGCAGCAAATGCGAACTGTGTTATCGGTAGTTTAATGTCGGAATTCAGGTTGGTTTTTAGAATTCGGAGCGAACATCGTTGTCTATGACAACCGGCTCGATAGGCGGCGCTGGCGGTGGTGGTGTTTCGTTGAGGATCTCTTCACCTACCAAGCCATCAGCGATTTCTCGCAATGCGATTACCGTGGGTTTATCGTTATCAGCATGTAACATGGGCTCGGCACCCATTGAGATGTTGCGAGCACGCTTTGAGGCGATCAGAACGAGATCGAAACGATTACCAACGTTTTCAAGACTATCTTCGACGGTTACGCGAGCCATAGAGGCAACTCCTGCACAGTAGTTTATTAAGAGTAGTTTAGTGGTCTGATACAACAAACACCAGACCAAAATTGCCCTCATTCGGTTACTTTCTGTCAATAAGCTGTTGACGAAACAGACGTTATTGCAGTATTCAGGCTGTCTTATTGGGTCAAGCTGGTAATCAGGCCGGCATGTCGGGACGCTTGCCGCCGTTTTGCTACCCGTTGAGACAAAACCACAGACTTCAATTCAGTTAGCGCCTGATCAAACTCGTCATTGATAATCAGGTAGTCAGCGCCATGATATTGTTGCATTTCTGCGACGGCTTCGGCTGTTCTGCGCTCAATCACTTCGTCGCTGTCTTGTCCACGTCCACGCAGGCGTTCAATGAGGGTTTCTCGCGATGGAGGTAAAATGAATATGGAAACGACATCGTCGAGCTTTTGCCGTACTTGTTCTGCTCCCTGCCAGTCAATCTCCAGGATAACGTCGCTACCCGTATTCAAATTCTGTTGCACCGCATCGACGCTGGTGCCGTAGTAATTGTCAAACACCTGTGCATATTCAAGAAAGCGATCAGAATGGATCATCTGCTCGAAATTCTCCTGAGAGGTGAAAAAATAGTCTTTGCCATTATCTTCACCAGGTCGCATGCCACGGGTGGTGTGCGAAACTGAAACCTGGATATTTGGCAGGTCCTTAATAACTTGCCGCACGAGGCTGGTTTTTCCGGCACCAGAAGGGGCGGAGACAATGAACAACTGCGCCTGCAATGATTTCATATTACAACTGCTCACCTTTTAGCAATGCCTTAACTATAGCCCAACCACATGTCTGACTCTAAAAATCTGATTTCCGTCATCATGCCTGTTCGAGCGGTTAGTGCATTTACAGCAGATGCAATTAATAGCATTTTGCGCCAAACCCACACACACTTTGAACTGCTGTTGATCGGGCAGGACATGATACACGAGGACGTAAAGCGGCTGCCGGCAGATAACCGTATCAAACCTATTGCGCGTACAGCACCAGGTGTGGTTAACGCTTCAAATACAGGCCTTGAATTGTGCAAAGGTGATTACATTGCGCGCATGGACGATGATGATCTTGCGCACCCTGAACGATTGGAGCAGCAACTGGCACTGGCCATCAAACACAGAGACAAGGCCTTACTAAGCACTCGGGTGGCTTTCTTTAACGAGGCATCGGGAGTTGGGCGGGGTTTTCAGGATTACGCAGCCTGGCTCAATACGCTGACAAAACCGGAGCCGATTTACAATGCCATGATGATCGAATCACCGATGCCAAACCCTGGCCTGTTTGCGCATAGGCAAGTGTGGAAACAATTGGAAGGCTATCGTGATAAGCCCTGGCCAGAGGACTACGATCTGATATTGCGTGCCTGGTTGCAAGGCGTTTTAATGTGTAAACCCTGCGATGTGCTATTGCAATGGCGAGACCATGCATCACGACTCACCCGCACCGATAAACGTTACAGCAAGCAGGCCTTTATTCAACTCAAAGCCTGGGCCTTGCTTGAGGCTCAAAAGCTGCAAAGAATATCGCTGGCTGAGGGTGTGTGGATTTGTGGCACCGGTAGAAATGCACGTTACTGGCATGATGCATTAGCTAATTTGAATATTACTGTTCATGGCTTTGTCGATTTGCACAGCGATAAGCGACGCTACCAAAAACGCCACCTACCTGTTATCACCTATGAAGAGCTTGCGCAGAAATGGCAAAACGTGGAACAGCAAAATAGCAAACAACAAGGCTTTGCAAAGCAGCATGTTGCGCAACATAAGGTGGACCAAGCCATGATAATTAGCGCTATTACCAATCCACTTGCGCGTGAGAAGTTACGGCAATGGTTTCACATGCACAAACGTGAACACTGGCGACATTATATTATTGGCGGCTGAGGATGCAGCCTGCAACGTACCAGTTTTGTTTTGCTGGTACAGGTGAAAGCGCTCTGAGCTGTTAACGCATAACAAACGGATTTGCCATCGGCTTATCCGATGTATTAATCCAGGTTGTTTGTGTGCGTGTATAGTCCATAACAGAATCGAGCCCCGCCTCACGTCCATAGCCTGATTGGTTAAAGCCACCAAAGGGTGCAATAGGTGAGACTGCGCGATAGGTATTGACCCAACAGATGCCGGAACGAATCCGGTCAGCTACTCGGTGTGCTCTGGCTATATTTTCGGTAAATACGCCTGAGCCAAGCCCGTACTCAGTGTGATTGGCAAGTGCAATGGCTTCCTCTTCTGTATCAAACGGCAGCACTGACATAACCGGGCCGAACATTTCGACTTTCATGGTTTCGGTGTCGTGAGATTTGCATTCGACAAGAGTCGGGTTAAAGAAATGCCCCGATAGGCCTGCTGGTCTGTCGCCACCTGCTCTGATAACAGCGCCTTGTGAGATGGATGTTGCCAGCGTGCTTTCAATACGCTCAACTTGTGCAACAGTACAAAGCGGGCCTAAATGTGTATTCGCATCCTGTGGGTCACCCACGGTTATGTGCTGGCTGCGCTCAGCAATCTGTGCGATTATTGCATCGAAAATACCGCGTTGTACAAACGCCCTTGAACCTGCGACACAGGATTGACCAGAGGCGCCAAAGTTCCCGGCTATTAATCCATTAACGGCGTTTTCCAGATTAGCATCGTCAAAGACAATAATCGGTGATTTACCGCCAAGCTCGAGTGAGGTGACGGCGAAATTCTCTGCCGAATTACGTACAACATGGCGTGCAGTTTCCGGACCGCCAGTAAAAGCGATACGATCTATGTCCGGATGTTGGGTTAATGGTATTGCACAGTTCTCTGCATCGCCTGTGATGACGGATACGACACCTTTTGGAAAGCCCGCTTGTTCGATAAGTTTTGCAAATTCGAACATGGGTGCTGGTGCGATTTCTGATGCTTTTAATACGACTGTGCAACCCGCTGCTAATGCCGGACCCAGTTTGGTTGCAGTTAGAAACATCTGGGCATTCCACGGCACTATCGCAGCAACAACGCCAATTGGTTTGCGCTTTGTGAATACGTGCATATCGGGTTTGTCTATTGGCAGTACAGCACCTTCAATTTTGTCTGCAAGGCCTGCAAAGTAGCGGTAGTAGTCACCCACGTAGCGTGTTTGGGCGATGGTTTCCGACGCGAGCTTGCCGCTGTCTGTGGTTTCAACGCGCCCTATAGTTTCTGCAGCGTTATCGATAAGATCTGCCAGCTTGTATAGCAACCGACCTCTTGCAGAAGGCAGCATATTACGCCACTGTTCTGATTCCAGTGCCGCTTTTGCAGAGGCGATCGCTATACCAACATCTTCTTTTGATGCGCAGGCAAAGCTTGCCCAGGGCTCCCCGGTAGCGGGGCTGATACTGTGCATAGTGTCATTACGGCTACCTTCCTGCCACTCGCCATTGATGAACAGTTGGTAGTGCGGTAAATTGCCCATGATCTGTAGCTCTTAAATAGTTTTATGTTTAGAGAGACATTATTTTATGTCAGAAAGCCTGAAAGTCTAAAAAAGAGTGCTGATCGTTGTAAATCAAACAACTACCGCAACCTTTCCCTTAACTTGTCGACCCATAACATACTCTAACGCTGCACTGGTCTCGCTTAATGAGAATGTGCGATCCACTGCGACAGAAATAACACCCTGTTGATACCACTCAAGCAGCTCCTGCATATTCACTTTAAATAGTGCGGGTTCTTTTTGCGTGAAGGTTCCCCAAAATACGCCGACCAGGCTAATTTCTTTGACCAGTGCAAGATTGACAGGCAATTTCGGAATGGTGCCAGAAGCAAAGCCGATAACCAGCATCCTTCCATAGCGTGCAATGGAACGTACACTTGCATCAAATGCATCACCACCAACAGGATCATAAATAACATCAGCGCCTTTTCCGTTGGTGTGCTGCCTTATTGCATCTTTAAGTGATTCTTGACTGTAGTTAATTGTTGCATCAGCGCCATGGTTTTGTGCAAGTTCAAGCTTCTCATCAGTGGATGCAGCCGCTATCACTTTAGCGCCCATTGCCTTGCCAATTTGCACTGCGGCCAGCCCTGTGCCGCCAGCCGCACCCAATACTACCAACGCTTCTCCGGCTTGCAGCATGGCGCGTTGTTTGAGTGCATGATGGGCAGTGCCATGAGCAACTATTAAACTGGCAGCTTGTGGTGGTTCGATTGTTCTCGGAATTTTGATGGCAGCCATGGCTGGTAGAGTGATTTGTTCTGCGAAAGCACCATAGCTTAAGTTGAACGAAATGACTCTATCACCGATGTCGAAATCTTTAACTGCTGAGCCAGTACCAATCACTTCGCCACAAAATTCCATGCCTGGTGTAAACGGTGTATCTGGTTTAACCTGATACAGTCCTTGCACCAATAGTGCGTCTGGAAAATTGATACCCGCAGCCAATATTTTTAATAACAATTCATTTTCGTTGGGTTCTGGGTTGTCGACTTCTTGCAAGTGCAAGTTTGATAATGCACCGTATTCATTGCAGATGATGGCTTTCAATGTTGTCTGTCCTGGTAGTCTGAATGATTTCGGAAAATTGATGATTATTGTGTGTGCTGGTGTGTAAGCGGCCCTTGCCGGCTACACTTTTTGCACTGTCTAATTGAGTCATGTCCGAGGTAGCCTGGTGCTCGGGCAATGACAGTTGCCAATGTAACACCGACCTGACTGATAAATGGCCGCTAAATGCAACAAGTTTGTCGGAACCCGAATAACGAGGTTGGATTTTTAATGAATCCGAACCCTCTGTCCTATCTTGGTGCAATAGATTCCACTTTGACCTTGGCCGTATGTACAGCATCTGAAGACGTTGCTGGCAGCGTTACCAACGGTGAGCAAATTGAAAGTGCTTCGCTCGTTACTATGGGCCTGAGATCTTTTAAGGTGTCGGCTCTTGCTGATGAGAAAGGTGTTTAGATCGTTGAATGTTCGTTTAGGCCGAGCACCTTAAGTAATGCCGTCATCTTTAGAGCGCGTACAGCGGATTTGTCTTTGAGTGTTTAGGGTCATAATCTCGAAACGCAGGGAGCGTCGTATTTGGTTTTTTTTATTGCGAAGTGTTGGCACAATATGCAAAAGTGATCGTCCACTTAACAAAGGAGTGTTAGTGATGACATATCAAAAGCAGAATACTGCGCACTGCCGTACACAAATAAATGCAAAGCCGTCAGTTTATTTTCAAGCCAGACAAGCCAGTCGCAGCACATTCATAAGCATCGACCCCAACAGTGCAAATACCTGCATTGTATTAAGTCAAAGTTATCGAAGTAATCTGGACTCATTGGTGGAGTTGGCAAAGTCGCTCGCAACTAAGCCTGACGATTAAACAATAGAAACACCAAGGGAGTGTATTAGCCAGATTCTAAGTGCAAGTCGATGAGTTCGACTGGATAATTGCGTTTGCCTACTTTGCGTTTGCCTACTTATTGTGTTGTTCTGGCCGAGGCGATTGTGTGCCTGGCACTCGCTCACTCTGCACTCGCTCACTCTGCGATTGATCACTCTGCATTTGAGTGTTTTGCGCTTGCTCGTCCTGCATTTGCTGAATTTGCCTGTGCCGCCTATGCGTTGGCTGGCTTTGCGCCAGCTCGGCCTGCTCCTGCTGATCGGCTGTCTTAAAGAAGGTATTTTTGCGCAAGCTAAACCCGGTCAGTACAAGGCCGATCAGCGTACCGCCTATGGCACCGTACAGATGCGAGTTGACCACCACTCGGCCACCCGCTACAGATTCACTGCCCGGCAGTGCACCGGCAAGTTGCTCCCATGCTAGTTTGCCAACGATCAGTACCAGAAGAATGGCAGCAGATTTGGGGTATTTTCTCAAATCTGCAATGCACCCTGCCATGATAAGCCCGTGCAGAGTGCCGGAGTAGCCAACGTACCAAAGCACTTCAGGATCCCGCAAGTAGAGGCCGATACCCACCACAAGGCTTGAAAAAAGAATAATACATGCCCATTGAAAAAGAGAATAGTGCACCCAGATTAGTGCAACAATCAGCGCAAATCCTGCCATATTCATCCACAAATGGCTTGCTCCAAGGTGGACGAAGTTACCAGTTAGCAACAACCACCAGCTGCCATCGGCAATGGCCTGACGGTCAAACCGCAATAGCTCTGGCAGGCCCGTAGCCTGTAACACAATGCACAGTAATGCAACCAGAACCGCCATAAGGCCAGCTGGTGTCGTTACTGGTTGAAAAAGTGTGTGAATGAAACTCCTCATATAGTGTCAGAGATTAGCAGACGGCACGTTTTACGCTACATAAAGCGATTCGCCATTGAACGTAAATTCAAGAATTCTGCATGCTATTCTTAGTTGATAGGTTTATGCGTAACAAAATTAAATACAGAGGAACCAATTAATGAATGGACTAAAGCATCACAAGCGCCACGGCGGCTTCACACTGATAGAAATCATGGTGGTTGTGGCCATTATTGCCATCTTGGGTGCAGCAGTTGTGCCACGTATTATGAGTAAGCCTGGTGAAGCAAGAAAGGTCCGTGCTAATCAGGACATCACAACCCTAAGCGCAGCACTGGAACTCTACAGGCTGGATAACTTCAGTTACCCTTCGACCGATCAAGGTCTTCAGGCCTTGGTTGAGAAGCCGAGTGGCGATCCGGAACCCAGTAACTGGCAAGCAGGTGGCTACGTTAAGCAGCTCCCAAAAGACCCATGGGGTCGAGAATATATTTATGTCAGCCCAGGCGAATCAGGGGACTTCGACATCATATCGCTTGCTGGCGATGGAGTTGAGGGTGGCACTGGTGAAGGCGAAGATATTACGAACCTGACTAACTAGTTTTTAGCCTGGTCCTCATCGATATCGTTTCGGAGGCAACACACGTGGTAACTCCACGAGAAAACAGTGGGGTGAACTCGCAGCGTGTAAAAGGGTTTACCCTTATCGAGGTAATGGTGGTGGTAGCCATCATTGCCATACTCGTGGGTACGGTTGTGCTGCGAATCGATTTTCGTAATGCCGGTACAATACTAAGAGACACCGCGCAGCGCACGGGTTTGCTAATGGAGTTAGCGGCTGATCAAGCCGTTTATTCCAGACAGCAGCTTGGTATCCGTTTTCATCCCAACTCTTATACGTTTTTTATACTCGCGCAAGATGAAGATGGTGAAGCCACCTGGCAAATCATTGATGATGATCGTCTGCGTTACCGTGATACCAATATTCCAGTGGAATTTCAGGTGGATATTTCTGGCTTGCCTATTGTGTTGGAAACGTTGGTTGAGGAGCTCGACAACATCACCGATGAAGAACCATTGAAGCCGCACGTATTGTTTTTATCCAACGGTGAAATGATGCCGGACTTTCGTATCGTCTTGCAGGACCCTAATGGTGAAAACCGGCATGCCGTGTTTACGGGCGAAATCGAGCCAGTACTGGTTGAGGCAATCGAGTAATGCGAATACATCTGCAGAACCGACGCAGAGGAAAAGGTTTCACCCTCGTTGAAGTGCTGGTTGCCATGACTATTCTGGCAGTGGGTGTATCAGCGTTAGTGTCTGCCTCTGGCGCTAGCGCATTTCGTAGCAGCATATTGCGTCAAAAGGAAGTGGGCCGTTGGGTGGCATCCAATCACCTGGCCACTTTGCAGGCTCTGCCTTCCTGGCCAAGGATTGGTGCGGCTAACACCGAAGTCGAGATGATCAATCAGCGTTGGTATATCAACACACGCACAAGGCGTTTGGCAGATGAAGATCTGCGCAGGCTGGATATAGAGGTTCGGCTTATCCCGGATGAAGAGAGTTACATTTATTCGGTCACGGGTTTTGTTGGTAACCCGGAACACAAACAATGAACGTAAAAACGAAGTCGGAAGCTTCACCCTCGCCAGCACCAGCACCTGCAACTGCGACAAAGCAATTTTCAGTCAACCCACGCTCAAGCCGCACCTCAAACCTTTGGGGTTTTACATTAATTGAAGTGCTGGTTGCGATGTTTCTGCTGGCGATTCTTGGTACGGCAGGGTTTACCATGCTGTCGCAGATTACAGAGACCCGGTCACGTATTGAAGGACAATCAACACGGCTCAATGCGCTTCAGCGTACGTTTTATTGGTTAGCAGAAGACATCACGCAAATTGCCGACAGGCCCATACGTTCAGCGGTTGATTCTGAATTACCCGCTTTTGAATTTAATATTCAAGGCGATTCACTGTTTCAATTTACCCGTGCCGGCTGGACTAACCCGGCAGGTGATATTTTGCCCGCTCGTTCAACGTTGCAACGTGTTGCCTATGAGCTGGAAGATGATCGTTTACTGCGCAGCTACTGGTATCACCTTGATGGCTTAAGTGAAGAGCCGACAAGGCGGCGTCAGCTTCTCGATGGCCTGGAAGATCTCACTATGCGCTTTATGGATGATGAAGGCAGTTGGCAGGAAACATGGCCGCCAATCGGTGTTGAAGAGGACCCGGGTTTACCGCGTGCCGTAGAATTCACGTTCGAGCTTGAAGACATGGGCTCTGTTGTGCGTATCTTTGGATTACCGGGGTAACATAAAGATGCTTATTCCATCTCAAATGGCAAGCAATAATGCTCAACGCGGGGTTGCGATCATCACCGCCATGTTGGTTGTTGCACTTGGTACGATAACCGTTGTGGCGATTACCAGTCGTCAACAACTGGATCTGCAACGCGAACGCAATGAAGCGTTGATACAAACGGCTCGCAGTTTTGCCATCAGTGGCGAGCGCTTCGCGGCCGCTTTACTGTTCCGGGATGTTGAAGATGGCCTGCGTGAGAACACAGATTCCCTCGATGATGACTGGGCGCAAACGATTCCTCCCATACCGATTGATGAGATGGCAATGCAGGGTTGTATTGTTGACATGCAGGGGCGGTTTAATCTGAACAACCTTGTTAACGAAGAGGGTGTGGCTATTGAGGCTCAGGTTGGGATACTCACACGGTTGTTGGGCGAACTCAATATCGATCAGGTAAAGGCGCAGGCCATTGTCGATTGGGTGGACGCTGACTTTGATGCCACCGTACCCGATGGTGCGGAGGACGATTACTATACAGGTCAGGAGCCAGCATACCGTGCGAAAAACGGTGTATTTGCTGCGGTAACTGAGTTGCAGCTCGTCAAGGGTTTTAGCCCATCGGTAGAAGAAGAGCGGGAAGACTACGAATTGTTGCTGCCACACATTGCAACCTTGCCAACCACGTCGGGGCTTACAACCATAAACGTCAATACGGCGACGCCAGAAGTTATCGCGGCAATTTCAGAATTTTTACAACCGCTTGGCGGGGATTTGTCGCGCTGGGATACCGGAAATTACCAGGACTACCCGGAGTGTGAAGATATCTTTGATCTTGATGCCAGTGACGGGCCAGAAACACTGGCGGCAGACGATGCACGCGATTTAACCCCATACGAAAGCGTGCTGGATTTTGAATCCGAGGCTGCCGTCGAAAGCGGTGAAGAGGTTGCGCCACCCGGTGTTTTAGACGTACGATCCAATTACTTTCAGGTGCGTATCAATGTGGCTGGAGAAGGTATTTCGATATCGCAACATACACTGCTCGAAAGAGATGCCGAAGGCAAGACCAAAGTGCTGTTTCGCTCTCGCGATACGCTTTAGCAATATTGCGCATTTGCGACTTATATCTTTAGTAAACTACGCCTCCGGTTGGGCAAAAGCGACCAATACAGAAGCGAACCGTGAAGGTTTCTTGACGCTTGAGTATTTGCGGACTTTTGGTCAGATACGTGCTTAGTTCTACTATGATTCAAATGACTAAACTCTATTTGTAAACAATCCCGGTTTCGTTACTGAATAATGTACAAACAGGCCATAGCAAGCTACAAATCAGGGTATAGGCAATGATACAACCAAGGCTGGATTACTAGATTGGCGAAGAACGTCATAATTCATATGCCCAGAGTGGGTGAGAACCTGGCTCATTGGGCGGTTTCGGACGATAAAGGCGTTTTGGCGTCAGATATCTTCACCGGCACACTTGAGCAAGCTGCCGCCAAGGTCGAAGGGCGTCGTTGTACGCTGGTGTTGCCTGGTGATGATGTTCTGCTGGCAGAAGCCCATGTACCAGGTGGTTCGTCCGCACGAGCAGTGCAGGCGGTGCCATTCCAGCTTGAAGAGCTAGTCGCTGATGACGTGGATGAGCTTCACTTTGCGCTTGGTAGCAAAAGCAAAGACGATAATTACCCGGTTGCTGTCGTCAGTCGTGACACGATGGATACGGTTCGCGAGCAATGTGAGGCAGCTGGCCTCCGACCCACGCTGATCGTGCCGGAGACACTGGCACTACCAAAATTCGATGATTCAGCCGAGTTTGTAAGCTGGACAGGACTGTCGGATGGTCACCAGACTGTTGTGCGGCTAAACGGTTTCAAAGGCTTTTCTACCGATTCAGATATGGCCGTTATGATGCTGGATGGCGCCACAGCTGATTTGCCAGAAGATGTCAACGCTGCCATGGTGCTCTATTGCACCAACACGCAAGTTCAACCGCCAGCGTTTGAGAATGTCCATATAGAAAAACGTGATGTTGCTCACCGCCTAAGCCTGTATGCCAGTGGCTTAGCGTCAGCCCCCAATATTAATTTATTGCAGGGCGATTACAACCCCAAAAAACAGTTTG
>CALHRQ010000184.1 GCA_938038175.1 uncultured Granulosicoccaceae bacterium
CATGGCCATCGGTCAAACCTTTGATGCAGAAGCTGCCACAAATTTTGGGCTTGCCATGAATAATCGTCGGCTGGAGGTTGATGATAATCGTAAAACCAGCCACGAAAAAATCTGGGCAGGAGGTGATTGTATTGCGGCAGGTGATGATCTTACCGTATGGGCAGTTCAGGATGGCAAGGTTGCTGCCGAGTCCATTCATCAATCGTTATCTTAATCGGTATCGCTCATAACTGAGAAAACTAAACGACTCATATCTAAGCGACTAATTAAGTAAACGACAATTAATTTAAGCGTGCTTCAACGTAGTAAAACCAGCTAACAGCATCGCATTGGAGAATTGAATGGCCGACTTAAGCAGTGAATTCATCGGAATAAAATCACCCAATCCTTTTTGGCTGGCATCAGCGCCACCAACGGACAAAGCGTTTAATGTCGTGCGCGCCTTTGAAGCTGGGTGGGGCGGTGTGGTGTGGAAGACCCTTGGAGAGGATCCGCATATTGTGAACGTCAACGGGCCGCGCTATGGTGCTGTGCATTCGGCAGACAGGCGTTTAATCGGGCTTAATAATATCGAGCTAATTACTGACCGGCCACTTGATATCAACCTGCAAGAAATCAAACAAGTCAAGCGCGATTGGCCTGACAGAGCGATTGTTGTTTCTCTCATGGTGCCATGCGAAGAACAAAACTGGAAAGATATTCTAAAGCGCGTTGAAGAGACTGGTGCTGATGGCATAGAACTTAACTTTGGATGTCCTCACGGCATGTCTGAGCGTGGTATGGGTTCATCGGTTGGTCAGGTACCTGAATACATAGAGATGGTGACGCGCTGGTGCAAGGAATCCACCGATATGCCAGTGATCGTCAAGCTGACACCGAATATTTCTGATATCCGTTACCCTGCGCGAGCGGCACTGGCAGGTGGTGCAGATGCTGTGTCCTTGATCAACACAGTAAGCTCCATCGTCAGCGTAAATCTTGACAGCATGTCACCAGAGCCTTCAATTGATGGCAAAGGATCACATGGTGGATATTGCGGGCCGGCGGTAAAGCCAATTGCCTTAAACATGGTGGCCGAAATAGCGCGTGATCAAGAGACGGCCAATCTGCCAATCTCAGGTATTGGTGGTATTACTACCTGGAGAGATGCAGCGGAATTCATGGCACTGGGTGCAGGCAACGTGCAGGTCTGTACTGCGGCCATGACTTATGGTTTCAAGGTTGTTCAGGAAATGATTACAGGTCTGGAACACTGGATGGATGAAAAGGGCCATGCCAATCTTGATAGTATCATTGGCCGTGCCACACCTAATGTTACCGACTGGCAGTATCTGAATTTAAATTACATTACAAAAGCGGTTATCGATCAGGATAAATGTATTCAGTGCGGGCGTTGTCACGTGGTTTGTGAAGATACCTCGCATCAGGCAATTACACAGGCGTTAAATGGCAAGCGCCATTACGAAGTGATAAATGAAGAATGCGTTGGGTGTAACTTGTGTGTCAGCGTGTGCCCGGTTGAAGACTGTATCACTATGGAGGCAATGACATCGGGTGTAGATCCACGAACCAATACGCCGATTAACAATGAATACGCCAACTGGACGACACACCCCAACAATCCAATGGCAACGAACTAGTGTCTTGGCATCCGGTTAACTTTTTAAAGGGAGCAGACCATTGAACAACAATGTTTTCAAACTGGATTCCGCATCATCAAATAGCGTATCGGTATTGTCAGTAAGAAATGCGGTTTGCGCACTGAAATCTGCATAGTGTTGAGTGGTTGCCCATATGAAAAACATCAGGTGCAAAGGCGATACCGAGTTGAGTTTGCCTTGATCAATCCATTGTTGAATCACCTTGCAGCGATCATCCAGCAATACGCGCAGGTCGGTTTGCAAAAACTCGCCGATCATCGGTGCGCCTTGCAAAATTTCATTGGCGAACAACCTGGAGGCTTCAGGTTTTGATTTCGACATCGCCAGTTTTGCCTTGGCATATCTCCAGATTTCATCAGCCGGGTCGCCATCGGGATTCATCTCGCTCAATGGTTGTAACCATTCTGACAAGGTGTACTCCAGAACAGATAAATACACAGCCTGCTTGCTGTCGAAGTAGTACAGCAAATTGGCTTTGGACATATTGGCAGCATCTGCAATTTGAGCAACCGTGCTGCCGCGATAGCCGTAGTCTGAAAAAACCAGCAATGCTGCTTCAACTATTATTTGACGGTTTTGCTTTTGTATCCGGGTGGCGCTCGGCTTTGTGTTACCAGGATCCGCATTTTTAATGGCTGATTTGGCTTTAGTCATTTTTGGTAGTCGGTATTGCTGCCAATTCGTGATAATGAATTGGAGCCTTGTGCGCGTGTACGAGCGTGTTTGATCGCTGGCTGTTGACCGGTAGCTCTAGCTGCGATAGTTTAGCGGCGTTGGTAAAAGAATTGACCATTTGGTCAGTTTATACTGGCCATGGGCTTCGATGTAAAGTGTATTTATACGCATCCATCGTCAAAGCTGTGTTGGCAGGAAAAACTAATCGATAGGCTTGATGCTGTGTTCAACTCGTATGACTACAACAATTTAATTTACGAATCTAAAGTCTGACTAACTCATTAACCAATAAACAAATTAAAGAGAGAAGCGCCGTGGCCATAAGCAGCAATATGAAGATCAACAGTGACAGACTCTGGGATGCGCTGATGGAAATGGCCAAGATCGGGCCGGGCATTGCGGGTGGCAACAATCGTCAGACGCTCACGGATGATGATGCTACAGGTCGTGCTTTATTCCAAAGCTGGTGTGAAGAGGCTGGCCTTTCCATGGGGCTTGATCAAATGGGTAATATGTTCGCACGGCGTGAAGGTACCGATCCTGATGCATTACCCGTTTATGTTGGCAGCCACTTGGATACACAACCAACAGGCGGTAAGTACGATGGTGTTTTGGGTGTGTTGGGTGGGCTGGAAATCATTCGTCAGTTAAACGATATGAATGTTAAAACGAAACATCCCATCGTCATTGTTAACTGGACTAACGAAGAAGGTACACGCTTCGCGCCTGCCATGGTGGCATCGGGTGTGTTTGCTGGTGTTCATACGCAGCAATGGGCTTATGATCGTGAAGATGCAGAAGGCCTGAAGCTAGGCGATGAGCTCCAACGTATTGGCTGGCGTGGTGAAGAGAAAGTTGGCGAGCGCAAGATGAAAGCTTTTTTCGAGCTGCACATTGAGCAAGGGCCAATCCTTGAAAAAGAGAATAAAGACATTGGTGTGGTTACACATGGTCAAGGTCTAAACTGGTTACAGCTGACCTTAACAGGAAAGGAGAGCCATACGGGTTCAACACCCATGCCCATGCGAGTCAATGCCGGGCTTGGCATGGCAAAGATCACACAGCTTGTTGATGAAATCGCCTGGAGCCATGCACCCAATGCCGTTGGTGCGATTGGGCAATGTGATGTTTACCCAAATTCACGCAATATTATCCCGGGCAAGTGTGTGTTTACCATCGATTTCCGTCACCCGGAAAAAGAGATCATTTCCGATATGGAACTGCGTTTGAGAGAAGGCGCTAAAAAGATTTGTGATGAAATGGGTCTTGGTTTAGAGATAGAGCAAGTCGGCGGGTTTGATCCGGTGGAATTTGATAAAGAGTGTGTTAGTGCGGTAAGAGGCGCTGCCGAGCGGCTTGGTCTCAGTCATCGCGATCTGGTATCAGGTGCGGGTCATGATGCGTGCTGGATAAATCGGGTTGCACCAACGGCCATGGTCATGTGCCCTTGCGTGGATGGTTTATCACACAACGAAGCCGAAGAGATTTCGCCAGAGTGGGCTGCGGCAGGGACGAATGTACTTTTTCATGCGGTGGTTGAAACCGCCCAGATTGTTGATTAACAGGAGCGAGAGATGACGACGGTAATCAAAGGCGGTACTGTTGTAACCGCGGATCTAAGTTATGCAGCTGATGTGCTTATTGACAAGGGCAAAATTGTCGAGATAGGTGACAACCTCAATGGTGACGAATCGCTGGATGCTGCGGGTTGCTATGTCATGCCAGGTGGTATCGATCCTCACACGCATCTCGAAATGCCATTTATGGGTACCTACTCATCCGACGACTTTGAATCGGGCACACGTGCGGCCTTGTCTGGTGGCACAACCAGTGTTGTGGATTTTTGTTTGCCAGCGCCAGGTCAGTCGCTGCTGGAAGCTCGCCAAATGTGGGATAACAAAACATCCAAAGCCTCTTGTGATTTCTCTTTTCATATGGCGATCACCTGGTGGGATGAACAAGTCTTTAACGAAATGGCCACTGTGGTTGATAGTGGTATCAACACCTTCAAACATTTCCTCGCGTACAAAGGGGCGTTGATGGTTGACGATGATGAAATGTATTCGTCTTTTCAACGCTGTGCGGCACTGGGTGCGATGCCATTGGTACATGCCGAAAACGGTGATGTGGTTGCGCAAATGCAAGCGAAGTTAATGGACGAAGGTAACACTGGCCCTGAAGCGCATGCGTATTCAAGGCCGCCGGAAGTTGAAGGCGAGGCCGCTAACCGGGCCATCATGATTGCCGATATGGCAGGTGTGCCACTGTACGTTGTGCATGTCTCGTGTGAACAGGCACACGAAGCGATTCGACGTGCCAGGCAAAAAGGTATGCGCGTTTATGGTGAGCCCTTAATCCAGCATTTAACATTGGATGAGTCTGAGTACTTCAACAAAGACTGGGATCATGCTGCTCGGCGTGTTATGTCACCACCGTTTCGGAGTAAAGAACATCAGGATGGTTTATGGGCAGGTCTGGCATCCGGTAGTTTGCAAGTAGTCGCGACCGATCATTGCGCATTTACCACAGAACAGAAGCGCTTTGGCCTTGGCGACTTTACAAAAATCCCCAACGGCACGGGTGGGCTTGAAGACCGCCTGCCAGTATTATGGACTAAGGGCGTAAACACTGGTCGCCTGACCATGAATGAATTTGTGGCGGTCACTTCAACCAACATTGCAAAGATACTGAATATGTATCCGCAAAAGGGTGCGGTCATGGTGGGTGCGGATGCCGATCTTATTGTGTGGGATCCTGCTCGTCGTAAAACCATTGCGGCAGACAAGCAGCAGTCAGCCATTGATTACAATGTGTTTGAAGGTATAGAGGTAACTGGTTTACCTCGCTTCACGCTAACGCGTGGCGTTGTTGCGGTCTCTGAAGATGAGATTAAAACTCAGGAGGGTCACGGAAAGTTCGTACCGCGTGATGCTTACCCTGCGGTTAACAAAGCCTTGTCTGCCTGGAAAGAACTTACAGCCCCGAGGCCCGTTGCGCGAGATCCAGCGAAGATGCCAGCGGGCGTTTGATAGCGGACGCAGCAATCATCATTTGAGAAAAAGTGAACTGATGAAGTCGTCCCAAAAAGTGCACCAGAAACGTTGTTAAAAACTGGTTAGAAAAACATGATCAGAAAATATGAGCAGATAAAGTAGCCAGATCAAGCAGTCAGGCAAAAGCAGTCAGGCAAAATTAAAGCAACAGTGAAACAATACAGTGAAAGCGTGTCATCAGAAAACGATAGTAGTGCCATGTCTGAGGTAGTCAATGCCGATGGCGTGTCGCTACGCTTTGAAACCAATGACGGAGCAGTGGATGCCTTGTCAGATGTCAGCTTGAACATCAAATCAGGCGATTTTGTCTCGCTGATTGGTCCATCAGGTTGCGGTAAGACAACGTTGCTAAGAGTCATTGCCGATCTTGAACAACCCACCGCTGGTAACATTGAAGTTAACGGCGTGTCTCCAGCGCAAGCGCGCTTAGCGCGTGCCTATGGGTATGTTTTTCAGGCAGCCTCGCTTTACCCATGGCGCACCATTGCCAAAAATGTTGCCTTGCCACTTGAGATCATGGGCTTAAGCAGAAAAGAGCGTAAGGCGCGCGTTAAACAAAACCTTGAGTTAGTGAATCTTGCTGGTTTTGAAAAAAAATATCCCTGGCAGCTCTCTGGTGGTATGCAGCAGCGCGCATCCATTGCCCGCGCACTTGCGGTTGAGCCAGATTTACTGTTAATGGATGAGCCCTTTGGTGCTCTTGATGAAATTGTGCGCGATCATCTGAACGAACAATTGCTGCAGCTATGGGATAAAACCCATAAAACGGTTGTGTTTGTAACGCACTCAATTCCAGAAGCGGTGTTTTTATCCACGCATATTGTTGTGATGTCACCGCGCCCCGGGCGTATCATTGATGTTATAGAAAGTGATTTACCGAAAGAGCGTGGTCTGGATATTCGAGAAACGCCAGAGTTTCTAGCCATTGCGCATCGAGTTAGAGAAGGGCTTCGTCAGGGGCACAGCTATGAGGACTAGCCCTTGAACAGCAATGAGAGTGGAAGCCGTTTCTGGCCCGTTATGAGTGTCATTCTGGCGATCTTTGCCATTTGGTATATCGCCACGGTGGTGCTCAATACGCCGTTTCAAAAAGACATGTACAAGCGCCAGAAGCAGGAAAATGTCTCTATGGTGAGCCTGGTACAAGACACCATGGCGCAAGAGAGACCGGTTCTACCCGCACCCCATCAAGTTGCGACAGAAATTTATAACACCACGGTCAAGAAAAAAATCACATCAAAACGCAGTTTGATCTTTCACGCCTGGATTACGTTATCAACTGCTTTACTTGGTTTTGTCATGGGCACCGTGCTGGGAATTGGCCTGGCAATTTCCATTGTCCATAACAGAGCGCTTGATAAAAGCCTGATGCCATGGATTATCACATCACAAACCATCCCTATATTGGCTATCGCACCCATGATTATTGTGGTGTTGAATTCTATTGGTATTCAGGGCTTACTGCCTAAAGCCATGATCTCAACCTATTTGAGTTTTTTCCCTATCGCGGTCGGTATGGTCAAAGGCTTACGCTCACCTGAAGTGAGTCATCTTGATCTTATGCGCACGTACAATGCCTCACCATGGCAAGCGCTAGTCAAACTACGATTGCCTGCCTCTATGCCGTACCTGTTTACCAGTATGAAAGTTGCCATAGCGATTTCTGTGGTGGGCGCCATAGTAGGCGAACTACCGACCGGTGCGGTGGCGGGTTTAGGCGCACGTTTGCTGGCTGGATCCTATTACGGGCAAACCGTACAAATCTGGTCTGCATTGATTATGGCGTCGGTGCTGGCTGCAAGCCTTGTCGGCTTGGTCAGTCTGCTAAATTACTTCGTGTTAAAGCGTATGGGGGCTTTGGCATGAGTGCACTGACTAACATGGGGCGCATGGAAAAATGTTTGTTGTTGCTAGCAACCATTGGCTCAGCGGTGTGGCTGGTATTTAATTTACCCAATATTGTTACCGGCTCCGTGTATGGTTTGGCGCTGCCGTTGTTTTGTGCTTTTGCGCTGCTTGTTGCTGTAACGCTCTACAGAAATGCTCAGGCTAGTGGCAACGTGCTTGTCGGTGGTGTTGTCATCAGTTTGCTTGCGTTTTTTGGCGCCTGGGCTTTATTGCAATGGCTCGGCAATGCAGAGCTTGGTAATACAGAGCTCAGCCGCACCGAAAACGTAACGGCCAATATAGGCCTGCCATTCTGGCTGGCGGTTATTGCTTCCTGGGCACTTGCCTGGTTAGGTGTTGAGCGGCTGGCTTCTGTTAACACGCGAAATCAATGGTTGCAATGGTTATTGCGCATAGCAATACCCGTAATATTCGGTGCGTGGCTACTGATTATCTGGGAATTGTGTACGCGTGGTTTTTCGGTACCACAAGTCTTGTTGCCATCACCGAGCGCAATAGGACAACGCTTTATCACCTCTACTGCGACACTGTGGGTCGACTTCAAACAGACCTTTCTTAAAGCGGTGCTTATTGGCTATGCCATGGGTTGTATTTCAGGCTTTGTGGTTGCCCTGTTGATTGATAAATCATCGTTTTTAAAGCGTGGCCTGCTACCTGTCGGAAATCTTGTTTCTGCATTGCCCATTGTTGGTGTAGCGCCGATCATGGTCATGTGGTTTGGGTTTGACTGGCCATCGAAAGCTGCGGTAGTTGTGATAATGACTTTTTTCCCAATGCTGGTTAACACGGTTGCGGGCTTGAGTGCTGCAGACACTATGCAAAGTGACTTAATGAAAACCTACGCAGCAAGCTACAGGCAATCGTTGTTTAAATTGCGCTTGCCACAGGCAATGCCGTTTATCTTTAATGCATTGAAAATAAATTCTACTCTGGCACTTATTGGTGCCATTGTGGCAGAGTTTTTTGGAACGCCGATTGTCGGTATGGGTTTTAGAATTTCGACTGAAGTCGGTCGTATGAATGTGGATATGGTCTGGGCGGAAATTGCTG
>CALHRQ010000185.1 GCA_938038175.1 uncultured Granulosicoccaceae bacterium
CTGGCCCACTGTGGTTGGGATGGTATTATTAATAGGGTCTGATGAATGCTCATCCCCCGTTAATTGGGTAGAGCCCCCCGCTATCAACAAACGCGATACAGGCTATATCCATATAACCTTTATCGCACCACCCAGGCAGCAACAAGTGCCTCCATTACCTGTCACATACCTGCCTTGCTGGCCAGGTGCTTTCCCTGCACCCAAACGCCACCAAATCAATTCATTGAAATATCGTTGCCAGCAATATTCGAAAAAATCACACTCTCATCAATATCCAGCACACAATTGGACGGCGAGATATTAATACCGGATCCGCCACTGTTGCTTATAAAAAGATTACGGGCAAACAGTGTTTTCTGCGAGCTACAAGACATATTGATTGCTGCGTCCAGATCGGAATTGATATTTCCCACATTAACAATATCAACGTAATTTAACTGATGTAGGTCTCCTGATAAATCTGTAATTCGTACGCCTTGCCATGTAGCAGAAGGATCTAAGCCCACGAATTGGATCCGGCTATCCTCAGTACCTTTAGCGTTTAACACACTATTAGCAGAAAGCACCAACTCATCACCTTGCTTAAACCTGAGTTCTGCACCCTCACTGATAGTCAAGATAGTATTTTCTACTATATAGCTTTGTTCAAATTCGTACGGCAATCCAAAATCCCTGATAGCCACGGTAGTTTCCACATTAGTTTCTGCACGAACTGATATCAGGTTTTGTTCATTTTCGGAATACAAAGAATCATTACCTAGTCCACCCAACAATCTTAGATTGGCTCTAAGCGGCTTTATATTTGAGCGTAGCGTATTGTTGTTAAACCGCAGGCTCGACACAGCGTTTCTTACATCAATGCCAAAACCTGCGCTTCCAGAAATCACAGAATCAGAAATGCCAAAGCTACCCCCGATGAGTGTTATATTTGCACCTGAATTTATGCTTGAGGCAGCACCTGCATTTAGTACGGAGGTGTACTCGACAACGCCACCTGCTCTTAGAAAAAGACCAACCCAGGTTCCAGGCAACTCTGTTTTTGATTCAACTACAATGTTACGGTTTCGAGTACCTTTTGATGTAAAAAAACCAAATACGTCAATTGAGCCTGCTGTGCCATCAACTATTATTGTCGCACCAGGCATAATCGTTAAGTTATTGGCAGCTAATGACGAAATTAGATAAGGTACATTAAAACCCGGAAGGGCTACATCCTCACGGACATTTCCAAAATCTGCGAAGCGAATAAAATCCTCCACATTGCCACTAAAATCGTTATTCTCAGACAATGATAAAAAAGCCATAATTTGGGCACTTAATGGACTAGCATTACCGGTGATAACATTACCTTCAAATCGACGAATTGATTGCAAAGAGCCAACAAACTCAACACCAACACCTAGATTGTTTCTTACAAGAGAATCAACCAGTTCAATGCCAACAGTTCCATTTCTGCCATTCAATTCCAGCCCAACGCTCGAAGCCCCGCCACCCGCATATTCAATTACCACACTCTGAAGTTGATTGCGGCTGCTATTGGATTCAAAGTAGCGAATACCGCCCCAAAACCCCGGTGTCGGATCAATCCCGGTGAATACAATAGGGGAATCTTTCGTCCCAACCGCTGTCATTGATGCGCCTTGAGATACTGTTAATCTCGTGCCAGAAGAAAAGCGTAAAACAGTGCCCGCCGCAACCGTCAGGTTTGCTGGCTCCACCACTTGCATGTTTCCTATCACGTCATAACACGGCGCATCCAACAAGGTGTTTGAGATGACACTTGTATTTTCAAGCTTTGATTCGCACACCATGTTAACCGTGTCGGGTATTTGCAAATCGGATAAGGTGGGAATGATTGGCATCGTATCATCAGTTGAACCAGCTTCTGCACGAGACCCCAACAACACCCCAGACGTGGTTGTGCATTGAACATCACTGAATTCGGATTCGTTTTCGCTGGCATCAATGGCCGTGATTTGATAACAATACTCGGTACCAGCGGCAACAGTGAAGTCTGTTGTGAATGTGCTTGTGGTTTCGACCAATGGTCTTAATAAAAGCGTATCGACGCCACGGTACACACGAAATGCAACCACATCTGCAATGTTGCTCTGCCCCCATAAAAGCTCTACACGACTAATATCTGGCGTTAAAACCGGTTGCTCAGGCGCAGGCGGCGGTGTTTCATCGACAGCAGTTAAAGTTGTCGCGGATACCGGTTCAGAAGGCCTTGAAAGATTGCCGTTGATATCAAATGCAACGACTTCAAAAAAATAGGCTTGTTGCATATTCAAGCCGACATCGATGTAAACCGGATACGGCGTCGTCGCGACAAGTTCGTTGTCACGAAAAACCTGATAGCCCGCTACGCTGACATTATCAGTGGACGGCTCCCATACAACGACCAGCTCATTACTGGCACTGCCCAGGGCTTTAACGGCGAGCGGTTCACTTGGAGGGGTAAAATCGATTAGAGGTAAAGTATCGTTTAATTGAAGCTGCGTTTGCCGTGTGCTCTGCAGATTGGATTCAGGATCAGTAATAATGATACTCAGAAAACTATCGTTGATCAGAACCGGGTTGTTATCAAGAAAAATATCTACACCCGTGTCGTTTGCATTAAAAGCGCTGTAAAGCAATTGTTCTCCATCAAGATTGTATGATTCCAGCACAAGCTCAACCAACAAAAATAGTTGTTCTGCAAGGCTGTTAAACTCCGCCTGGCCTGGTAGATTTTCAAGCGAATTGGCTAGCTCAAACTCAGCATCGATATCCAGATTATTCTGTGCAAACCATGATCTTATGATTGCGTCAGAGTAACTGTGTATATTAGTCACACTATCCGCAAATGAGATACTGTAACGATAATCGTTGTTACCAAAATCTGCTCTTAAAAGATAAGGTGCGCTACCCGCAATACTATTGGCATTAAAGCGGCCATTGCTATCAACACGAAGTAGCGTCGTCTCACCTGTACTGGCTCTTATCGTTATTTCCGCAGATGCGAGTTGGCGAGTATCACTGATGGTGCCGCGCAATATAATCCCGGTTCCTATTACCCCACCCTCTTCATCGGGATCAGGGTCTGGATCAATACCTGGCGCACACGCTGTGAGCAGCAAGATGACACCGGTTAATGCCAATGGCATCCAACTAAGCGTCGCTGTTAATGACCTGGTGTTAAATAACGTCGTTTTTAATAACGTTGCTTTTAAAAATACCGCTTTTAAAAGAGCTTCCTTACCCATGATGTTCACTCACCAGTTTGACACTATTGATCGGGGTATCACCTTCAAAATAATAAATACCAAGGCCTACCCGCTTTCCTGCGATACTTTTGTGTGTATCGTTTTTATCTTTGTTCTCGGACAAAAATGCATTGAGCTCCGAGAATAGCTCTATTGCACGATCACTACTGAGTTGGTGAAACTTCGCAGCAAGGTCATCCTCAATACCACCATAAACAAGTTGTCGTTGAAAACGCCTATCGCTCTCTTTAGCGTCTATATTGTGCGCGGCACTCCCGAAAAGATCAGATACGCACACCGACATGATCCGAACCTTATCCAGTTCATCTTCGTGAGGCACATAACCCGTACTGACTAATCTAACGTAGTGATCATCCACCTGGACTGTTACGCCACTACGATTTAATTCATCCAGTACAGCGCCGTAAGTGATGTCACCACTGTATTGATTGACTAATGCAGCAAAACTACCTTGCCTCCCCTTAATTGGCAATACTAAGGGGTGCTTGTTGGCGTCCACATAATGGGGATTGCTCATCCAACCGTGCACGACTCGCATTGCACGATTTGGCGCTTGTCTGGCCACAAGATCACTGTTGATAAGCACATTGTGCAATCTGACCACCTCTTTTCTACTAAGGCCAGTTAAGACCGCAGCTCTGGAGTAGGTCATTTTTTGATCATCGAGAGCGAAGCTATCGTAAGCCACCTCGACATAGGTTTGTCGAACCAACTCGGTCAATTCGGCGTGAGTGAACTCGTTTTTGATCAATATTTTGATCAGTGGACGAAGTATCGTTACGGCTGCTTTGGCCAGCGCTGTTTTATATCCAATCTTCATGATGGGAATATTATCCCGTCATGTATTCCAGTCAAGCCATTTATCGATCGGCATCACAAATCAATCGGTCAGTTCGATCGCATATGACTGTTATTTAATAGAATATTAGGTGTTGTGATTTTTTGGAACAGTTTTTTGGCACATGCATTTTATTGCATATCAAATGGCTTTTATTGCAGAATTAGCGAACGCTTTTGGTGTCACTTCCCGATTTAAACGCAACTAGAGGCTTTTCAGCCCACTATAGGCTAGCGTGCATGTGATGGTATTTTTATCCCTTCACGGTTATCCGCTCTGATTGAAACCACTCTGAGCAATGGAATTTGCCCGAAAATCCGCACTGTTTCCTATAGCGAACTCACCACTACCCGACAATCTGCGACCCACGTCATTGCAATTCAGCCGCAGTCCGGATATATTCCGCTCATCAGCTTCGGGGCGGGGTGTAATTCCCCACCGACGGTAGGGTGGCGAGTTTTACACCACCAAGCCCGTGAACCGCAATGTGTCAGCCCTTGCCTGCCATATGCGGTTGATCTGGTCAAATTCCAGAGCCGACGGTTATAGTCCGGATGAGAGAAGTCTGAGAACAGGATCTTACAGTTTGAATGTCTTAGTGTATTGCGGCTGATCAGCAGCCCTGCTTCTTTCACATAAGAACTGCGTCAGTCGCTCTGCGGCCATCTACCTCCTGTGCCAGCCTACGCCCCGCTTGTTTATTATTCAGGGGTTTAACGGGATTGTCGGCACACGAATACTACATGAATAGAGCCTTGGCGCTGGCAAGCTGCGCTACCGGGTACACCAACCCCAATCCACTCGTGGGCGCTGTTATCGTCAAAAACGAAAAAATTATTGGCGAAGGCTTCCATGCGCGAGCCGGCTTAGCTCATGCCGAAGTGGAAGCGATTAACAACTGCTCAGAGAACCCAGAGGGAGCAACCATCTATGTCACGCTGGAACCCTGCTCTCACTATGGCAAGACTCCACCCTGCAGCCAAGCCATTCTTGATGCCAAAATTTCTACTGTTATCTTCGCTGTGCGTGACAACAACAACACTGCTGCCGGTGGCGCTGAGATACTGGCAGCAAAAGGTGTGTCGGTTATTGCAGGTGTATGCGAGCAACAAGCACGCTACTTAAATCGCTTCTTCTTTCATTTTCAGGCCACAGGCTTTCCCTATGTTGTCGCCAAGTATGCAGCCAGCCTGGATGGAAGAACCGCCACGCGAACTGGACACAGCCAATGGATAACAGGCGTCAATGCTCGACAGAAAGCACATGCACTTCGACTCGCTTGCGATGCCATTTTAATTGGGGCGCAAACAGCGATAGCTGATGACCCATCACTGACTGTCAGGCTAAAACAAGTAGAAACAATCAACCAGGTGCACACAACCAATCCAGACCAAGAACAGGCAGAAGCAGGCTTCCTAAAACAACATCTAAAACGCTACACAGAAATTGCGCATCCATTGCGTGTCGTACTGGACAGTAAAGGCAGCGTACCGTTGAAAGCGAAACTCTTCAACGATGAACATAAGCACAACACGCTTGTGCTCTGTAGCACTGACATGCCTGCTTCACATAGAGACGCATTATCCAGCAAAGGCGTTGGCGTGCAAGAACTTGAAACCAGTTCCAGCACAGGTCAAATTGCTCTAGGCGCTGTGTTAAAGGAGCTGGGCGCTCGACAATGTCAAAGCCTTATGGTCGAAGGCGGTCAGGCCCTATTAGGAAGCTTTGCGGATCAAAACCTCATTGACGAAGTGTGGGCCTTTATCGCCCCCATGCTAATCGGTGGTCAAAACGCGCTGCCTAGCATTGGTGGAATGGGTATCGAAAACCTTGATCAAGCACAACGCTTTACGCATATGGACTGTGAAAAACTCGGCAAGGATATGCTTATCAGAGCCTACACAACTAACTCAAACGCGGTGCACTGAGCATGTTTACAGGAATAGTGGAAGAACTTGGCAGTGTTATTGACTGCAAAAAAAGTGGTGATGGATTCGATTTATCCATTGCCTGTGAAACCGTTTTGGAGGATACACAGCTTGGCGACAGCATCGCTGTAAACGGTGTATGCCTGACCGTAACGCACATGACAAAGGCATCATTCAATGCAGGGCTTGCCCCGGAAACCAGAAGCCGTACAAACCTTGAAGCATTGGTTGCAGGTCAGGCAGTTAACCTGGAACGTTCTGTTACACCCAGTACGCGTATGGGTGGCCACTTTGTGCAAGGACATGTCGACAGAACGGGCACTATTCACACCTTTAAAAAAGACGAAGACGCACTGTGGGTCACTATAAAAACCGATCCTGAGCTTATGCGTTACATCGTGACCAAAGGCTATATCACGCTCGATGGCACAAGCCTCACTGTGGTGGAAACAGGTAAAGACTGGTTTAACGTCACCTTGGTTGCCTACACGCAGCAACATATTGTGATGCCTAAAAAACAAACGGGCGATCACGTCAATATTGAAGTGGATGTGTTGGGTAAGTATGTTGAACGGCTGATTCAATATAACAGTGAAGCCTCTAGTGGCATCAACAAAGCATATTTAAAAGAGAACGGTTATGACTGACAGTAAACTGGCTAGCGTTGAAGACGCCGTCGCTGCTATTAAAGCGGGTCGCTTTGTCATTGTTGTGGATGATGAAGATCGAGAGAACGAAGGTGATCTCGTCATGGCAGCAGAATTCATAACAACAGAAGCCATGAATTTTTTGGTGACGCATGGACGTGGCCTCGTCTGCCTTGCAATGCAGGGTAAACTACTGGATCGCTTACAGATACCCATGATGGTGCCAACCGAACAAAATAGCAGTGGCTTCGGCACACCGTTTACCGTTTCAGTGGAAGCTGCTAGCGGAGTCAGCACCGGTATATCTGCCGCCGATCGTGCACATACTGTAAAAACGTTGATCAATCCTCAATCAACTTCTGCGGACATCGCAAGTCCAGGACATATCTTTCCACTGCGTGCCAATGATAATGGTGTTTTAGCGCGGCGCGGTCAGACAGAAGCCAGTGTCGATCTTGCAAAACTTGCTGGGCTTACTCCAGCTGGCGTTATCTGTGAGGTCATGGCTGAAGACGGTGACATGATGCGGCTCGATGCCTTGTTAGAGTTTGGCCGACAGCACGATATTCTGGTTACCTCGGTCGAGCTTATTGCGCAGCATAGGCTCGCACTGGATGACAACGCAAGTGATTCAGTGCCAGATGTCAAACCACAGGATGTAGCCTTTGTTGGTAAGTCCCGCTTACCCACGATCCATGGAGAATTTGACATCAGCGTGTTTCGCGACCAACAAGGTTTAGAGCACTCTTTACTTGTGCTGGGTAACCCATCTCTGCAAACACCGATTGTGCGAATGCATTCTGAATGCCTTACAGGTGATTCATTTGGCAGCCTTCGATGCGATTGTGGTGAGCAGCTGCAAGCCTCAATGGCACGTATTGCTGAGAACGGCTGTGGTGTATTGGTCTATCTTCGTCAGGAAGGTCGAGGCATTGGTCTGGGTAACAAGATTCGTGCTTATGAATTACAAGACACGGGCGTTGATACCGTGGATGCGAATCATCAACTGGGCTTCCCAGCCGATGCACGCGCTTATGACATTGCAGCTACTATGCTGTCATCGATAGATGTTGACACTGTACGCCTGTTGACCAACAACCCCGACAAGGTTTCAGCTTTACAGAGTCTTGGGATAACCGTTAGCGAGCAATTGCCATTGCAAGTGGACGTACACGAACATAACGCACATTACCTCACGACAAAGGCTGAGCGCATGGGACATACATTGAGTGGCGTTGCAAGCAAAGCTGAACCGAAAGCTGGTTGATCATTTTTTATCAACCAGCTACTTGTATTAACCAGCTACGTCAAACATAAAAAACCAAACAGCCTGAACAGGATAAGCACCTTAAGAACCTAAGAACTTAAAAACTTAAGTACTTAAGCAAATTAAATTTATTACACGTATTCAGATAGGAACAGACCATGGCATTAAAAAAAATCGAAGGTAAGCTTGTTGGCAGCAAACTCAAAATTGGAATTGTTGCTACCCGCTGGAACGATTTCATCGGAGAGAAGCTCCTGACAGGTGCAACCGATGCATTGATTCGCCACGACGTTGCAGAGAAAGACATCACTATAGCAATAGTTCCTGGTTGTTACGAGATACCATTGGCGGCAAAAAAGATGGCTGAAAGCGGTAATTACGATGCGCTTGTGTGCCTGGGCGTATTGATCCGCGGTGGTACTATTCACTTTGACCTTATTGCATCAGAAGCAAGTAAAGGCATCGCGAACGCTGCGTGGATCAGTGGCGTACCAGCAGCTCTGGGTGTAATTACCACAGAAACTATAGAACAAGCTATTGAGCGTGCGGGTAGCAAGGCCGGCAACAAAGGTGAAGAAGCAGCACTTGCGGCAATTGAAATGGCGAATTTGCTCAAGCAACTCTAGCGCAAACTGAGATAGACGCAAAAGAGTCTAGGGGCAAACCCGATCAAGTAAAAAAGAGCAACAGTACGAGCTGGCGAGCATCGCCTGGTACGCCAAAACGAAACCACCAAATTCCACCCGCATGATAAACCTTAATGACATTGACTGGAGCACACTACCAACGCCGACAGACGATGGCGGTACAGATCATTTGCTGGGCCTTACAATGCCGAGCGTGGTTTTAGAAGGAACGGATGCCAGTCAACATAACATCGCAGAAAAATCTGGACTGGTAGTTATCTACACATATCCCATGACCGGCAGGCCCGATGTTCCGCTGCCCGAAGGCTGGGATATGATCCCTGGGGCCAGAGGTTGCACACCACAGTCTTGCTCTTTTCGTGACCATACCGAAGAACTAAATCGACAGGG
>CALHRQ010000186.1 GCA_938038175.1 uncultured Granulosicoccaceae bacterium
TTGATCGCGCTTTTTTGATTTAAGCGCGTTTGAAAAACGCTGCAGAGCAATCACGGTACTGCGATGAGTTGCAGAAGCCGATCGATAATGTCGTTGCCGCTGACACCGTCAGCTTCAGCGTCGAACGAAAGCAGAATACGATGCCTAAGCACATCATGCACTACCGCTTGTACATCCGTTGGCGAAACAAAATCACGACCATCGAGCCAGGCATGTGCACGTGAGCAGGCATCCAGTGCCAGAGTGCCACGTGGACTTGCACCAAAATTTATCCAGCGAGCCAGTTCTTCTGAATGGTTTTCAGGGGAACGCGTCGCGGTAACCAGGCGAACGATGTAGTCTTCGACATTATCTGCCAGATGTACGTCAAGCACTTCGCGGCGCGCAGTGAATATGGTTTGCATGGACAACGGTGCTATGGTTGTTTGCTCAGGTTGCGCCAAAGAACCTGTGTGGTTTACTTGTCCTTGTTGCTCAGATTGACCGATAGCTATTGTGCCGCCCGTATGTTGCGATGAGCGTGTTTCTTCTCTCACCAGCCTGAGAATTTCAGCTTCATGAGAGGCATCAGGATAATCGACAAACACATGCAGCATGAAACGATCGAGCTGCGCTTCGGGAAGCGAGTAAGTACCCTCCTGCTCGATCGGGTTTTGCGTTGCCATAACCATAAATAATTCGGGCAGTGGATAAGTCTCATGGCCAACTGATATCTGTTGCTCTGCCATAGCTTCGAGTAGCGCTGACTGCACCTTGGCAGGTGCCCGATTTATTTCATCAGCCAATATCAGGTTATTAAAGAGCGGCCCTTTTTGAAACACAAAAGAACCATCTGCTGGCCGATAGACTTCTGTACCTGTTAAATCAGCGGGCAAAAGATCAGGTGTAAATTGCAGGCGCTGAAAATCACCATCCATGTTATCGGCAAGGGCTTTTATTGCGCGGGTTTTAGCAAGCCCTGGCGCACCTTCAACTAGCAGGTGGCCATCAACCAACAACGCAATAAGAATACGTTGAACCAGCATTTGCTGGCCAATAATCGAAGATTCCAATCGGGTTTTTAGTTGTTGGACGGATTCAAATACGTTTACGCTTACACTGTCATTCATGTACTGTCATTCACGATCAAAAAAGCACTATTTAGGCGCTCTTACAATTACTTGTTGAAATGCCTGCACGGTGTGCAAGCTCTTTGAATTTTACCAAGCCTTCGAGCTGAACTAAAGGGGTTTTACGTCATGCTGTATTACTAAACCGTGTGCTGGCAAATCGTGTCTTTTCAAAAAAACGGCCTGACTTAAAGGTACTTTGCTTACATCCCTGTTACTGACACTTGCTCTGCCAGCACACGTCTCACCAAAAGCTTATTGAATCGTGACATCCAGCATGATCGTTTCATTATTGCGACTGACTGTCACTGTGACATTGCCAGTCGCTAAAAAGGTGATTAAACCCTCATCGTTGATTGTCGCAATCTCAGAATCGCTCACTGACCAAAAAGTAGCGTCATCAGCGCTCACATCGACGCCATCCGCATCCGTGACGCTAAGCCGAGTAGATTCGTTAACCAAAAAAACGGTAAGCGGATTACTGCCAACAAATGACAAAACATCGCTGTCAGCGTCAGTTACTGTGACTGAAGCTGTGTCACTAAAGCTGCCACAAGCAGCCGTTACAGTGGTAGTTCCATCGCTGACACCAGTAAGCAGCCCTCGGGTAGCGGCCTCATCTGAAACCGTGGCAAACGCATTTTCATCAGAGACTTGCCAGGAGACTGCGGATGTAATATTACGAACGATGGAATCACCGTCCTCCAGATAAGTGCCTATCGCTGCCAGTTGGGTGGTGCTGCCCTCTGTAACCGATAGACTATCAGGCTCGACTGCAACTTGTCGCAAATTGTCGTTTATCACTACCGACGTTGTATTAGAGAAAGTCTCACTTGTGACAGTAACGTCAATCGTGCCGGTATTAACTGCATTGAGTAATGCCGAGCCATCATCCATTGATGTTATCTCCCCAAGACCAGAAAAATTCACTGACCAGCTGGCGTCACGCAAGCTCCGCTCTTCTGCGCCGTGCAGAGCGATAGCGCTATAAACTTCCGGCAAACAACGGCTCACGTTAGTGTCACCCACTATTCTACTGATGCCAGTTAACGGCTCATTAGATACAGTGAGTTCAAAGTTGCTAACAAGCGTATCGATCTGGACACCAACCCTGACGACACCTGATGCCAAACCCACCAGGTTACCGTCCTCATCAACAGCTGCAAGCTCAGGGTTGTCAACAGCCCATCGACGATCAGCTGCGGATAACTGGATATTTGCTCCCGTTGCAGTAATTCCGGTAATACCAAAAGGTATCTGCTCACCTGGACTGATAAAAAGTGGCTGAAGCGATCCAATCGGCGGACTTATCGCTATCGAGACAAGCTGTAAACGCTCGGTCTCAATTGCTTCTTCGAAAGGTGTTGCATCGCCAGTACAGGCGCTGATAACCACGATAATTACACTCAGCGCAAAGCAGCGAAGCCATGATGCACGCACAGCGAACGATGTGTTCTCAATGATAGAGATAGTCATTGAAATTCCACCCTTAAACCAAGACTGAGCCCGTCGGTCGTGATACCAGAATCTGTATTGACATTGCGGTATTCCAATGCGACAAGAAAACCTGGAAACAGACTGAGATGCTGCTGCACACCTATGCTGGTTCTTACCCCTGTGAAGTCGCCTGTTATAGTCCGAGCAGCAGGGTCATTGCGGTTCTCCTGCTCGAGCTCGAAGGTGGTAAAACCTAAAACAATATAACCCTCAACACCATTGACTGATGGAGATTGGAAACGCGCAGCGACACCCGAGGCCATGGGAATGCGCACATCAAAACCGCGCTCAGCCCCTACACCGAGAGGGAATTCGACAAACGCCTCAACTCCGATATTATGCGTCAGGAAAAAACCACCGGTCAGCCCGCCATAACCCGGGAAAAAATCTGTATTGGAGTGACGCACACCACCGGCACCCAGCCGCAACTCACCATAGAATGAGGATTCGGCCTGTACAGAGGAGGTGGTCAGGATAAGGAACAACAGGGCAAACAACTTATGCAAAAAGAGCACTCCGGCATCGCAATGAACACATTAAAGATAGCACTCTCAGACAAAGGTTGCCTATGTCAGTTTGGCAAGCGCTCAGCTTAGATACCCACCCACGCTCTTATCGGATCAGATGCCCCGTGGGCCCGGCCAGATCGACTGGTCTTTTTCGCGGCCCATTTTTAGAAAATGTATGGCAGACAGTTAGCAACAAACTGGCAACTCTCGGCCACTGGTTGGCAAAGAAGAGGTCGTGTTAAGGGCAGCGCGCCGCACCCATAATCGGACCCAATTGACCAGCCTGGACAATGACTGCACAGCCGCGATTATCACCACCGGCGTAGGCAACAGTATAATCACCAGATTCTCCGCGTTTTAGTTCGCCCAAAGGCTTTACATCGGTGACAACATGGTGATTAACGATATCCACACCTTTGTTCTCCCCGGCTTTAATTGCAGTTTCAGTTCTGGTTAGGTAATGGACAAGTGTTACAAAGGCATCAACTGGCGATTTATCTGCAACGTTGACTTGCAAATCAGTACCCTCACGCTGGACAACGACATCCACAATGGGTGCTTTTGCATTGCCAAGGCGTTTAAGAATATTGCGACGGTTTGATCCCGTTGTGGCGTAGCGTCCATTGATCACGGCCTGAGGTGTATAAACGCCTTGCGAACCAGCAAGATTCACTCGGGCGTACTGGCGCTGGCGCCTTGAATAATCTGGCGAGGAATACGGGTCTTTCCATTGTCCAGCAGAGCCATAAACCAGTGTGTCCCAGTAATCCACATGGTATTCAAGTGCGATGACATCATCGTTGTGCTCAATGAGCTCACCCAGGAGCCGATCTGCAGGCGGGCAAGAGCTGCAACCTTGTGAAGTAAAAAGCTCAATCACTTTTAAACTTTCGGCCTGAGCTGGCGCACCAAACACAGACAAGAGCAGCAGAGCACCAATATGCAAACCACGGAATGGGGAACGTTTCATAACTATCACTATCACTATCGCCTTGTATAACTCTTTGTTGTGTACGTTAATGTTAGGACGATCTGTCGATCAGAAAGTTCTCAAGACACTACTCGAACACGAGACTTGTAACAACAAGAAAGCGAACAGGTAACGTGAACTAATCGGCATTTTGCCTGCAGGCTTTTCCTTTTTGCTGGATTAGCATACAACGTGACAAGATCCCTATTTGGTACGCACCTTAATTTGCTCGAACGCCGCCAGCGCTCTGACACGACTTGCCTTCAGATCAACCAGTGGTTCAGGGTAGTCCAGGGAACATCTTATATCAGATGGCAATTCCCAGGGCTTATGAATAAATTTGGGTTCAACTGAGTGCAGCTCGGGCACCCAACGCTTTACATAATCACCTTGCTTATCAAACTTTTCGCCCTGTAGCACCGGATTAAACACCCTAAAATACGGCGCTGCATCCGCGCCACTGCCTGCGGCCCACTGCCATCCCATAGCATTACTGGCAAGATCAGCATCAACCAACGTCTCTCGAAACCACTGTTCACCCTTCTGCCAGGGTATGAGTAGATTTTTTATTAAATAGGATGCCACCACCATCCGTACCCGATTGTGCATCCAACCAGTTGCATAGAGCTCGCGCATACCAGCATCAACAATTGGTACACCAGTTTGACCTTGTTGCCATGCGCGCAAATTTTTGGTGTAGCCGCTTGCCCAGGGAAACTGATCAAATCGCTTATCAAGTGGCTTTTGTAATGTGTGTGGAAAGTGATACAACAAGGTGTAAGCAAACTCTCGCCAGATAACCTCTTTGGCAAAGGTTTCAGCACCACGGCTTAACTTCTCAACATTCGTATTATCAGGCATAAGAAGATGCATGATTTGTCTTGGGCTTATTTCGCCAAAGTGAAGATGGGGCGACATTCTGGATGTGCCTGCAGTTGCCGGGATATCGCGCTCGTCATGATAGAAGTCCACCGCGTTTTTCAGAAACGTGCGCAGGTTTTTTAAGGCAGCCTTTTCACCCACTTGCCAGTGGGACATCATCAATTCGGGCCAGCTACGCGCTGGCAACAATCCAAGTCTCTCGATACAGGCAGGTGCATCGGTACAAAACACAGGTGCTTTTTTTGTCGGTGCTGGAATATTTCTCGGAGCCGCTAGCGGTTTTTCTCCCGGCAAGCTTGAACAACGCATTCGCCAATACGGTGTGTACACACGATACGGTGTTCCATCAGCCTTTAACGTATTGAAAGGCTCTGCATTTAACAGAGCGTTAAAACTTCGGGGTTGATATGCCGCAAGGGATGTCTTGATTTTTTTATCTCGTTTGATAGCGACAGGATCATAACAACGGTTCCAGAACACCTGCGTAACTTTATAGTGTTCTGCCAATTGCAATAAAAGCGCTTCAGCTTGTCCTTGCACAACCAGCAATTGATTTCCACGCTCTTGCAAACTTTCATTAAGTGAGTGCAAGCTATTATGCAACCAAACACGACTTGCTGCCCCGACCTGACTAACACTTTGGTCTGCCGGGTCATCAATAAACACAGGCAGAACCTGATCGCAGTTATCGATGGCCGCCCGCAGCGCAGGATTATCCGCAAGGCGTAAGTCCTGCCTGAACCATACAAGCGCTGTTGTCATAGAATCAATTTGCTCTATTTATAAAAACAACTTTGTTAATTGACTTACATTCTTTTTTAAAACGGCTGAACCGATTAAGATAATTTCTCATTGGAAATATCCAAAATTGAATAAGCCTGATTGAACTTGCTTACTTACTTTATGGATACCATCGAGGCATGGGCTTCATCCACAGATTGATAAACACCTGCATCATCCACATCTACTTTAAATAGAGCACCTGAAGCTCCCCTGCCCATCTCGGCTGCATTAGCTTCATCTGTGTCGATATGCATCTCCAACGCATAACTTTCTTTTACTCTAATCAAAACATCACCAAAAACAAGATCACGTGCACCACCGACTACCGCAATCGCGACCTCATCTTTATCTTTAACATTAAACTCAGCCGCATCATCCGGATGCATATGAATATGCCGTCTGGCACAGATCAAGCCTTCACTCAAGTGTACTGAGCCGGCTGGCCCTTCAAGCGTGATCGGTGCAGAACCTTTGACCTTCCCAGAATCACGAACAGGTGCATCAACACCTAAGCTAAATTCATCTGTGCGGGAAATTTCAATTTGATCGACACCGCGCAATGGGCCTAGCAATCGCACCCCATCGATACGATTCTTTGGGCCAATCAGATTGACTCGTTCTTCGCAGGCGTACTGCCCGGGCTGGGACAAAGGTTTATACTCAGTTGGTGTTTTACCCACTCCAAACAAAGTTTCGAATGTCGCTTGTGTGAGATGACAATGCCTGCCGCTGATGGCAATAGGGATGGCTTTTTGCGTTGTCTTGTTTGCCTCTTTCACCACACCACGAGCTTCACGTGCAATCATCATTTCTTCGTTGGTTTTGACCACGATCGCCTCAACGCGTGAGCGATCTGTTGTGATAAGTGCAAAGTCTTTATCTTCAACCACACTGGCATCGCGATTGCGATCTTCATTAAGCACAACACCTAAAAATTCAAGACGCTGTAGAATACGCCTACGCATGCTGGCACTGTTTTCACCTATACCACCGGTAAATGCAATTGCATCGACACCGCCCATAGCGGCGGCATAAGCACCAATATATTTTCTTGCACGATGCGCAAAAACATTAATTGCAAGACGGGCACGGTCATTGCCATCTGCCGCCGCCTGCTCTATTTCTCGAAGATCGTTGCCAAGACCTGAAAGACCAGCAAGTCCACTATTGTGATTGAGTAATTCGTCCAGCGATTCGATATCGTATTCACCACTGCGCAGTAAAGCTAAAAGCACGCCTGCATCAACATCGCCAGAGCGTGTTCCCATTACCAGACCTTCTAATGGTGTATTGCCCATACTGGTTTCGGCCGAGCGGCCAAACTCTACCGCACATGCACTGGCACCATTTCCCAGATGCAAGGTAATCAGACGCAAATCATCAAGTGGTCTTTGTAAAAATTCAGCCGCTATACCCGCGGCATACTGGTGTGAAATTCCATGAAAACCAAAGCGACGAATACCATGGCGCTGTGCAACATCATGATCAATTGCATATGTCGTAGCACGGCGTGGCATGCGTGAATGAAAGGCGGTATCAAATACCGCTATATGCGGTATTTCTGGCAGCATCGACTGCGCAGCCGTAATTGCTGCAAGGCTAAATGGGTTGTGCATTGGGGCATCAGGCACATGTCGTTCGATTGCTGCAAGCACATCAGCATTGATTAGACAGGATTCCTGGCACTCAGTACCGCCATGAACCACACGATGCCCGACAGCGGCGACATCTTGCCCGCCTAGCTCATCCAGAATGGATTCGATTGCTTGTTGATGGGTTTGTGCGCGATCACCCGCCGCCTGACCAAGGCGCTCACGCTTACCACTGAGCAGTAGGTGCTCGTCGGCATCGAACAAAGCGTACTTTACGCTCGATGAGCCACAGTTAATGACCAAAACATTCATGCTATGCACCTGCAATTGAATTAGACAGGCACACAAGTATAGACGCGACCCACCATGAGGCGCACAGATATTCTTGAGTGGTTGTCAAAAAATCAACATGGACCGCCCAGATAATACAAGCCTATCAAAGATGGGCAAGTACGCACAAAAAAGCCCCGCTAGTGCGGGGCTTTTTGTATAGCTTCAACCAAGTAGTGAAGGTTGATCAGACGGCGTTTACATTAACCGCTGCAGGCCCTTTTTGGCCTTGTTCGATTTCGAAACTCACTTTCTGACCTTCATCAAGTGTTTTGTAGCCGTCACCGTTTATTGCTGTGTGGTGAACAAATACATCTTTGCCACCGTCTTCAGGTGCGATAAAGCCAAAACCCTTTGCCGCGTCGAACCATTTTACTGTACCAGTACTCAAGATATTACCCTTAATAAATTAAACAGTTTGTATATTCAGGAGGAAGAGTATGACGAAGGAATAACAACCCAAATAGGTGGTGCACATTGACGGGTGTTACCAAAAACTATTAAGCAAACGCAGTTAGCAGAAGCATCAACAATTACAGGGACAAACCAGATACAAAACACACTTTGTATTTAGTGATATACCGAGCACGTCGCTCGACCAATAAAATTCCAAACCTTTCAAACGAGCTCTGCGCACCATGCGCTGAGCGATATAGGAGGCGATTTTCCCGCCCACGTCATCAATATAAGTACTTTACGCTCTAAATACAAGGCCTGTATTCACTGTACAATTAGACTAACAGCCAGTTTTAGCCTTATTTTCATGCATTTCTCCAATTTTGGTCAAAAATTCTGTACCAAATCCGGTATTGGGGAGCTAATGAACGATTTAGCAAGCTTGCCAGCTGGCAATGCACCCATTTATGCGCTTGGAGGCGGCAACCCAGCCCCACTACCCGCGTTACAGGCCGCTTTTCTCGAAATGCTGCAATTTTATGCAGAAAATCAGAAGGATTTGCAGCAAAACACATTCAACTATCCTTCACCCCAAGGCCATACAGGCTTTATTGCCGTACTCGTAGAACGATTGAACGAGCAATATGGTTGGTCTTTGAGTGAAAAAAATATTGCTCTGACCAATGGAAGCCAAAACGCTTTTTTCATGCTTTTCAATTTGTTGGCTGGAAAAACACACCTGGGATTCAAACGAATACAGTTACCGATGGCGCCAGAGTACATCGGTTATGAAGACACGGGTTTAAGTGAGAATATGTTCATCTCACAGAAACCACTGATTGAAAAGCTGGATAACCGCCAGTTTAAGTATCGAATCGATTCCGAAGCACTACAAATACAGAATGATGCAGCAGCACTGTGTGTGTCGCGGCCAACCAACCCAACCGGCAATGTTATTACTGATAGTGAACTTGCCCTGCTTGATAAGCTAAGTACTCAGCACGGCATTCCATTAATCATCGATAATGCCTACGGCGCACCTTTTCCAAACATTATTCATGTGCCAAACAAACTGCTTTGGCATGACAATATTATTTTGTCGATGAGCTTGTCCAAATTGGGTTTTCCTGGTGTGAGAACAGGCATTATTGTCGCCAACCAGGAAATAGTAGAAGCCCTTACCCAAATGAATGCGGTGATGAACCTGAGCCCATGTGCACTTGGCCCTAGCATAATGCAACCCTTGTTCAAAAACGACAAAATATTGCAGCTTTGTTCCGATCACATTACCCCCTTTTACAGGCAACGAGCGAACGATGCTTTAACATGGTTCAATGATGCCTTCAGCGATGTCAACGCGTTTGTTCATAAGCCAGAAGGCTCAATATTTCTGTGGTTGTGGTTTCCAAGCCTGAACATTGACACAGCTGAGTTATATCAGCGATTAAAAAAAATCGGTGTCCTTGTAGTACCGGGACATTATTTTTTTCCAGGAGTGGATAAAAGCTGGCCTCACACAAGACAATGTGTAAGGGTCAATATTAGTGGTGATGCCGCTACAATACAGACTGGACTGCGGCTAATTGCAGATGCCGTTCGTCAGGCAAGCTAATTCATAAACACTACAGAACGTTTAAGTTCCAAAATATACATGTCAAATACCTTTACCGTAGGCCAACGTTGGATCAGTGACACAGAATCAGACCTCGGCCTGGGCACTATCATTGATGAGGAATTGCGCCGGGTTACCGTTCTCTTTCTTGCCACTGCAGACACCCGAATTTATTCCAAAGAAACCGCACCACTGACGCGCGTGCTGTTTGCACCAGGCGACAACGTTGCAAGCCACGATGGTTGGAACCTCACCATAGAAACAGTGCAGGATGATGCGGGCGTGCTCACCTATATCGGTACACGCGACGACACTGGCGAACAAGCTGTACTGCCAGAGGGTGAACTCAGCAACTTTCTGCAATTCAGATCTCCACGTGACCGGCTATTTGCAGGCCTGCTTGATGGCCATCGCTGGTTTACGCTGCGTCGGCAAGTGTTCGAACACAAACACGCGCTCGCACACTCGCCCGTGCGTGGCCTGATGGGTGGGCGTATATCCATGCTGACACATCAGGTATATATTGCTGTAGAAGCTTCACGTCGTTTAGCGCCTCGGGTTTTGCTGGCGGATGAGGTTGGGCTTGGAAAAACCATCGAAGCTGGGCTGATTCTGCACAAGCAATTGGTGGAACAACAAGTCTCGCGCGCACTGGTGGTCGTGCCGGCAGCTTTGCTACACCAATGGCTGGTGGAAATGCTGCGAAAATTCAATTTGAAATTCAGCATTATGGATGGTGAGCGCTTTGCAGAACTCGCCCCTTCTGCCCCGGACGCCAACCCATTTCTAGCTGAGCAGTTAGTGCTGTGCAGCATTGACTCACTGCTAGAAGACGAAGTGATGTCGGATGCCGCACTTGCAGCCGGCTGGGACATGTTGATCGTTGACGAAGCACACCACCTTAAGTGGACGCAGGATCTACCATCTGATGCCTATTCCATGGTTGAGGAGATGGCGGCCTGTATCCCATCTGTCTTGCTTCTGACAGCAACCCCGGAACAACTCGGGCAAGCTGGCCACTTTGCAAGGCTAAAGCTGTTAGATCCGGATCGTTTTAGTGATCTTGATACCTATACAAAAGAAGAAGCCGAGTTTGCCTGGTTGGCCAATGTCGCTGACAGACTCAGTAAAGATAAGGCACTTGACGACAAACAACTGCAGCAGATCGAGCAGCTATTGGGAGAGGAATTTAGCGAGAGTGATAAGAAAACCCTGGGTAACGATGCAGCACTTACAGTAAGCGAACTTGGCAACCAGCTCATCGACAAGCTGGTTGACCGACACGGTACCGGGCGTTTACTTTTCAGAAACACGCGCAATGCTGTCAAAGGCTTTCCTGATCGCCACTTGCATCAGCACATTATTGAAGACGATGACCCTGAGTTTATTGCAATCTGGCTAATCGAATTTTTGGCCACACATTACCCACATAAAATTCTCGTCATCTGCTCAGAGCTAGACACAGTACAGGCAGTTGCCGAGGCACTTCGACGAGCAGGTGTTTCCTCGGCGCAATTTCATGAGGACATGTCGATTGTTGAGCGCGATCGCGCAGCAGCTTATTTTTCTGACCCGGAAGATGATTGCCGAATACTACTGTGTTCAGAGATTGGCAGCGAAGGGCGGAATTTTCAGTTCTTGCATCATCTTGTCACCTTCGAGCTGCCTCTCACACCGGATCTACTGGAACAACGTATTGGCCGACTTGATCGCATCGGCCAGCAAGAGGATATTCAGATACACGTACCTTATGTTGAAGGGTCACTGGATCATCTCATGCTACGTTGGTATGACGAGGGAATGAACGCCTTTGAAACCGCCGGTAACGCTGGCTCAAGTGTACTGAGACAATTTGCGAAACAACTGCACGAAGCCGTAACCCACGTGGATACGCAGCAAAGCTTGCCAGACAACCTCGATGAGCTTATTGCAGAAACACGCGTGTACACAGATAAAGTCAATGCAGAACTAGAGACAGGTCGTGATCGCCTGCTCGAACTCAATTCAAACCGACCCGAGCTTATTCAGGAAGAGCTTGATGCCTTGTCGCGCGCTGAGCGTGATTATCGCCTGCAGGATTTTATGTCGGCCGTGTTTGATCGCTTTGGTGTCAATGTAGAAGAGCAAACCAACAGCTGGATTTTGCACCCCAGTGACAATATGCAAACAGAGAATTTTCCTTACCTGCCCGCCAGTGGTTTAACCATCACGTTTGATCGCGAGACCGCACTGCAACGCGAAGACTTTACCTTTATCAGCTGGGACCACCCGATGGTAGCAGCTTCTATGGACATGATTTTAAACGAAGGCTATGGGCAGGCCGATTGCCGAGTTGTCTCTATCGAACAATTACCTAAAGGCCTGGCATTTGTTGAAGCAATTTTTGTTATGCAGTGTTCCGCAGACCACCGCTTGAACGTTGATCGCTACTTACCTTCAAGTTTGCAGACTTACTATGTTGGCATAGATGGTAAAGATTATTCTGAAGAACTCAATGCATTTGATATCGATGCAACTCGACAACGCTATGATCGCAACAAGCTCAAGGGTGTTGTACAAAAGCACCGCGCTCTAATCGAGAAAACCATTGATATCACTGCCCATCTGGTTGAGTCCTCCATAGACGAATGCACAACTGAGGCAGCGCTTGAGGTTAATCAGGAATTTGATGATGCTATTGAACGACTCACTGCGCTTCAAAAAGTTAATTCCAGCGTACGCAGCGATGAAATCAATGCGCTTGAAGAGCGACGTAATGCGCTACTCAGTGCCGTAAAAGCGACACAAGCCAAACCCGTATCTGTTCGAGTGCTGTTCAACGCCTAAAGGTTGCCATGAAAATCGTATCGTTCAATACCAACAGTATTCGACTTCGTCTACACCAGCTTGAAGCACTTAAAAAAAGCCATCAGCCTGACATTATCGGCATACAGGAAACCAAGGTTACTGATGAGGACTATCCCGTTGCTGACATCGAAGCACTTGGTTATAAGAGTATTTTCTTCGGACAAAAAACGCACTATGGCGTTGCTATATTGTCTCGCCTGCCAATTAAAGATGTGCAGTACGGCTTCAAAACTGACGACAATGATGCACAAAGACGATTGATTACGGCCACGTTTACAAGCGATAAAGGCAATGACATCACAGTCATTAATGGCTATTTCCCCCAAGGCGAAAACCGCAAACACGACGTCAAATTTCCCGCAAAAGAAAAATTCTATGCAGATCTGCTCGCCAAACTTCAGAATGAGCACAATGCCAAAGACAACCTGGCAGTAATAGGTGATTACAACATCGCACCAGTGGATGAAGATTTAGGTATTGGTGCGGATGGCATCAAGCGCTGGCTACGTGCGGGTGCTACCAGCTTTTTGCCTGAAGAACGTGAATGGCTACAGGCCATTAAAAATTGGGGGTTGGATGATACTTACCGTGTTAAATACCCAAAGGTTGATGATCGTTTCAGTTGGTTTGATTACCGCAGCAAGGGCTTTGATCGGGAACCAAAACGCGGGCTACGCATTGATCACATTATGACAACGGCCTCGGTAACCAAAACACTGAAAGATTCGGGGATTGACTACGATATACGAGCAATGGAAAAGCCATCGGATCACTGCCCTTGTTGGTCTGAATTTGATCTTTAGAGAAAAAATGAAACTCACAGATTTTAAAGCGCTGACATTCGATTGCTACGGCACATTGATTGACTGGGAATCGGGCATGATTGCGGGCCTAAAACCACTCACCGATCGCATGGGTGAATCTCTTACGCGCAACGATATCCTTGAAGCACACGCTCGCCATGAATCCACACAGCAACGCTGGACTCCGGCGATGGACTACACAACCTTACTGTCTATTGTGTACAAACGCCTTGCAGAAGAATGGCAGACAACAGCCTCATATGATGAGTGCATGGTTTACGGCAATTCAGTAAAAGACTGGCCAGCTTTTGACGATTCCGCAGAGTCATTACAGTATCTAAAGCAGCACTTCAAATTGGTGATTCTGTCCAATGTTGATAACAGGAGCTTTGCTGCCAGCAATAAACGCTTACAAGTCGAATTTGATGCCATTTATACGGCTCAGGATGTGGGCTCATACAAACCTTCAGAGCGAAACTTTGACTACATGCTTGAGAAATTGAACGATTACAGCATCAAACCAAAAGAAATTTTGCATACCGCTGAAAGCCTGTTCCACGACCACGCGCCAGCAACGCGGGCAGGTTTAAAAAAATGCTGGATCTACAGAAGATTTGATGATGAAGGCTTTGGAGCAACTATGAATCCGGGCGAACAGCCAGAGGTTGAATTTAAATTTAACAGCATGGCGGCGCTGGTTGAGGCGCATAAAAAAGAGCTTGCTACGACTGCTTAACTGCGCCGAAGATCTTCTGCAATCCAGTTTATAATCTTAGAGCTGTGCTGGGTTCGTACTGTTGTTACAGAACTACATTGTCGACGCGCTATTTCCTCGACTTAATCGCCCTTCACCATCAAACGCATGAAGTCGTCATATACTTCAGGGGTTGTTGCAACCGCGTATAGCTGTTCGATAATTTCGAGCTCGGCTTGCTTTGACATCGTCTTATCCGTGTTTGTAATTAGCTTACGATTGGTCTGGAAATCGCCAACTCAGACTTTTACCTGATCATCACTGGCCATCTTCTTCTATCGTGCTCAACTTGATTAATCAACACAAATGAATAAATACCACGAGCAAAAGCAAGTTTAGTTATCTGCCAATTTATGTAATTTTGCACTGTCTCGCTCAATCGCAACAACCTCATGTTGAATTAATTTTTTTAGTTCGTCATCAGTTGCTAATGTGACTGCTTCGGAGCAATCAATTTTTATATTAGGCAATACATGATCGAACACTAGCTTTGCGCGCTCCATGTGAAAATCAGACGTAACCAGAATCACATGCTGTATAGAATTGGAAACCAAAATTGGTTTAGAAAGTATTGCATCTTCTAGTGTAAATGAGCTTAGTGCTATTTCAAGAAACGACTCAAGTGGGACACCACTACTTAACAAATAGTCTTGAAGATATTTACCGTGTGGATTTTTTGTAGCGTTAAAATGCTGACCATAGCCTCCCGTGCAAAGGATTTTACAAGCACCTGCCCTTTTGAATTCCCACAACGCCCTCTCACACCGTGATATCGCTATCGGAAACAAACCACCGTTTTCATCATTTGGCGAACCGAGCACTACGATTGCAGAACTCATATAATACCTTCCAACATCTGATATCACTTGTTAAGATAAATAAAGATGACGTTAGTCAACTGGCTTCTCTAGCTCTTGTATTAAATAGCCCAGCTCCTCCGACTTTTCAGTAAAAAGTGTGTGGGCATCAGCAAGCCCTTTATTGTAGTAATAACCCCCAAGCTCTTTGCCAAAAAAACTGATGAGAAACTCAGCATCAAAACCTCCAATATCCTGCTTCAGCTCGGCATCGAAGTACGCTTTTACTTTAGCGACAAGTCGTTCTGTCTCATCTTTGGATAAATTTATTTCGCTCAAAATATCTCCCTAAACCTGATAGCGCTTTTGCTTTGAACTTTAATTGCTCTGAACTTCGATTGATTTGTATTAGCGCCAAAGACCATCACCCAGCTGCCGGCTCTCTAGTCAAGATCAAATCAAAATCAACGCGGGAATAAGTACCATCAACCTTGCCTGATAAATCAAACCCTTTGGCCGGAAAAGTACCTGCAGCCTGCGGCTCGTAGCGCATGACCAAATCAGATCGGACACCGAATACGGTGTCCTGATCGAGGTAGGGGTCATCCTCAGGAAAGACTTCCGTAACCAGCGACTTGAAGCCCTCAGCTTTGATAATGTAATGAAGGTGTGAGGGCCTCCATGGGTGTCGTCCTGTTGCATTGAGAATGTCGCCAACCGGACCATCTGATGGCACGGTATAACAAACCGGCCTTACTGTTGTAAAACGATAGCTGCCATCATCACCCGTGGTAAATAAAGCGTGAAAACTATAGGTATCCTGCTCTGGGTCTTGTGATGAATACAAGCCGTTTGGCGCGGTTTGCCAGACATCCAGAGTAGCACCCGCAATTGGGTTATCGTCAACATCAGTGACTCGCCCTTCCACCAGGATAAGCTCACCTTCGTACTTGCCACGCAAGTCGCTGCCCATCTCCATTTTAGGTGCATTGGAAATATGGAAAGGCCCGAGTACGCTGGAGCTGGTCCCTTTTTCAGATGAGTTAACCATATCGACCAACGATGACAAGCCAAGCACATCTGAGAGCAGTACAAACTCATCCCTTTCTGGCGTGGTAATTTCCCCTGCTCTTTGTAGAATCTCCAGGCCTTTTCGCCACTCTTTATGAGTGAGATTGGTTTCTTTAACAAAGGCATGCAAATGTTTTGAAAAAGACCCCATTACTTCTCTCAGGCGCGGATCAGTATCATCGCCAAAGTAGCCAAGAAAAGCCTCAGTAATCGTATCTTTAGTTACATCTCTCATTTTAAATAGCCTTATTGCTGTAATCAGTTTACAGATCGATAGAGCAGTTTAGTCGAGCTAGTGATGTCCGCAGAATTAACACAGCACTAGCGAATCAGGTATTGATCCACACAGCGTTAACGATTTATTAGCACCGTACTGAGCGATGAATAAATAATAAGAACAATCAGAATCAGTAGCATCACGAAAGCGAAGGGTAAGGCACCTAAGAATACATCCATTAACTTGATTCGATCATCATTCAAAGTTGATTTGATAACAAAGCAACTGATGCCCCATGGCAGGGTTAGCAAACCAATCTCTGCACCTACCACAGTGATAATGCCAAACCAAACAGGGCTTAAGCCCAGCGCTTCGATTATGGGGAAAAACTTGCCCGCAAACGCGATCGCATCAATATAGGCTGCCGCCAGTAACAAACCTGGAATAATGCCCGCTTCTCGGCTCTTTCAATTTAAATTTCACAAGCTCATTCCTTCTGCCAGAACCACGCAACGCCGGAAATCTCTTTTGCTCGAATTTGCTCGAATCTTTTAGCTGTGCTTAGTCACGCTTTTTGTTTAACCAAACTCTTTTATTCAACGACGCATTTACGCTTTTATTCAACTACGTTTTTTCCAGTTGCGTTTATTTTCAGCTGGACTTTTTCAATAGCCCTTAATTCAGTGATCTAAAAACTTAAAAATAAAGGACTCAGTAGTGCTGTAGAGCGGCCGCAAAGTCATCTCCTCATTGAATGCCTTATCCCTTTGACAATAAAGCACTATAGTTCTTTAAATCGGTCGATATTCGATATTTAAGATTAATTTCAGGAGAATCAATTTATTTTCAAAGAGTTAATATATTGTCAAAGAAAGCTGGATATTCAGCTAGACCACGATAGACGCCGTGACACCCCTCAGAGCCGTTTCATCAGTCAGGTAGTTTTGACGATACTACCGCCACTTGTCAAATAATATCGATATTTCTATGTCAGCAATCCCAGCCTGGCTCGGTTAAAAATTCAACAACAGAGTTAAGGCTTTAGCCATTCGCAGCGAAGCTGCCCAATAAAGCCTGTTCAGCACCCTGACGCTATGAAAAGGCAAATCTTCACTATCGCTGGAAAGGGGGTAAACTTCGATCCTGCCTAATCCTTAAACCGGCCTAAGCAAGCCCATAAAATGATAGTAATTATCAGCAAACGACTTAAAGCGGATTCTGATGAGTGAAACCTACCCACCCAGGTTCTCTACACTTCAAAAACAGGTCACCGAAAAGAAAGCAACAGGCGCTACTTATACGCCAAAGCTACTAGCGGATTTCGTAGCAGCTCAAATCGCGAACAGCATAAAAAAACACCCCAAAACTAAGCTGTTACGAATATTGGATCCTGCTATTGGGCATGGAGAATTGCTGCTCAGCCTGGTAGGGCTGCTCGAAAAAAAAGGTTTTACACACATTGAAATATGTGGGTTCGAAACCAATGAAGCCGCCATTAAAATTGCCGAGAGCCGTCTTCTGAAAAGTAAGTTACCTTTGGCAATAGATTTCAGATGTCAGGACTTCCTAAACTATGTTCTTGATACCTACCAAGAAGGTTGCATTCAAGCTAAATATCATCAAACCGATAACTATAAAGGTCACAAGCTGCGACAGCCTGAACAAGGTGAACTGTTCCCCATCGGAAAATCAAGATATTACGATGTAATCATTGCCAACCCACCTTACGTTCGCACGCAAATTCTAGGTGCTAAACAAGCTCAGTTACTTGCTCAGAACTTCGGCCTGACCGGACGAGTAGATCTTTACTACGCATTCATTCTGGCAATGTCCAAAGTGTTGTCTCCCAAAGGTATCGCTTGCATTATCGTATCGAACCGTTTTATGACAACGAAATCTGGCAAACCTGTCAGACAAGCACTTCTAGATCGTTACAATATTGTCCACGCATGGGATCTGGGTGATACCAAACTATTCGATGCGGCCGTGTTGCCCGCTGTTCTTTTACTAGAAGGCACATCAAAGGGTAAGAAAACGGCTAAGTCCAACGCCACAAAACATTCTCAGTCTGCAAACAAAACCAGAGCAACAACATTCACAACAATTTATGAAAGTTCAAAGAATGATGCCAGGGATTCTGCACAAGATGTCATCTCAGCGTTAAACAAAAGCGGATCCGTTGTCGTTAAGGACGGACGTATTTTTAATGTCACTCATGGCACTCTTAACACAAGCGGCACCTCAGATGGCGTTTGGCGTGTATCCAATCATGAACTGGATAGTTGGCTTGCGTTGGTGGAGCAGAATACTTGGGGTCAATTCAGCGGTATCGGTAAAATCAGAGTGGGTGTAAAAACCTGCGCAGAATCTACATTTATTCGACATGACTGGGATACATTGGACCAAAAACCAGAGCTACTGAAACCTGTTACCACTCACCATGTTGCTCGTCGATTCAGACCCCAGCGATCTAAAGCCAATTTCAAAGAAATCCTGTACCCGCATACCAAAGTTAACGGTAAAAGAACAGCAGTCGATTTATCAAAGTATCCTGCAAGCGCTGCATACTTAAATTCTCATAAGGAAAAGTTAAAAGCACGCAAATATGTTTTAGAAGCGGGTAGAGAATGGTTCGAAATTTGGGTACCGCAGGACCCAGATTCCTGGAAGCATCCTAAACTAGTTTTCCGAGATATTTCGGAGGAGCCTACGTTCTGGCTGGATTTGGACGGAACCATCGTTAATGGAGATTGCTATTGGATATGCTGCAGGGATAATGTAAAAACGGATCTGTTATGGCTGGCCGCAGCTGTTGGCAACTCCACATTCACTGAAGTATTTTATGATAGACGTTTCCAGAACAAGCTGTACGCAGGACGGCGACGCTTTATTACACAATACGTTGAACAGTTCCCTCTACCCGATCCCGATAGCCCACTGTCCAGAAAGATTATTAAAAAAGCGAAGCACATATTCCAACTTGACGATACCGATAAAATTCGCAAACACTATGAGTTGTTAGATAACTTAGTTTGGATGGCTTTGACAGGAAAGAGTGAGCCAAACTGAACATCTAAACCTAAAAATACACGTGCTCTAAAGCACAGAAATCTATGTTGCCGCGAGTGTGTGTATACACTTACGAAACGCCAAGACAGATCTGTCGATGCAGTGGTATTTTGAAAGTTATCGCTATTATTGGGGACATTTATACCAGCCTGGGCCGAATACAAAAAAGCCGCTGAAGAAGAGGTTCTCTTGCCTGTGAAATGTACGCGATTGTCAGCACACCAGCCAAAGCACCCGAAGAACTAAAAAAAACCTGCCCGCGCATCTGGCCTATCAAGCCGATATGAAACAGCAGGGAAAACTTGTTATGGCTGGCCCACTATCAGACCTTTCGGGCGAACAGATGGAGGGCGTGGGCATGATCATCTACCGAGCGGAATCGCTTGAAGCAGCAAAAGCCCTGGCTGAGGCAGACCCAATGCACATGTCAGGTACGCGCGAATTTACTATCCGTCGCTGGCTGGTCAACGAAGGTAGTTTTCAAATCGACTTCAAGCTATCAGCTCAGTCTGTGCGAATTTAACAGCAGTTGCTGTGCATCAGTCCGGTGTCAAGGTGAGTGGTTATTCGCAAAAGCTGGACCTTATCGAGTGCACGGTACCATGCTTCCTGGCAGAGTGCAGATTCATGCTGCTTCATCTCAGGCGAAATAGCTATTATAGATGAGCATTCTGAACGGCACTCATAAGAACGTGCAGTACATGTTCTGCCTGATCCTCGGATACAAACAAATGATCATGATAAAAAGCAGAGACGGCATTTACGCTAAAATTCTGCTCTGCCAGCAGTTGGGTTATATGGGCAAGAAAACCCACAGCCTCAAGTGAGGAATGAATATTTAAGGTAATCATCCGACAAGGGTAGGTAAATTCGAGCTGATGTTGCTGTGCTGCATCAAGCTTAACAATCAGCGTAGTACCCTCTTTCTCTTCAAAACACATTAGCGTATCAATTTGCACAGGCGTGTCTTCTGGCCCGACACTAGCAAACACATACACATCATCGCCAAGAACAGGTTGCATTCCCGCAAGCAAGAGACCCAACTCGGTTCCACCTGTAGCTGATACCAGCGCCACTAAAGCTCCTCCCAAGGGGTCAATTCAAAATGTTTGCGATTTTGGATGTTTCTGAGCATCATAAAAAAACCGCACAGCAAACCCATCAATACGGAATACATCAGGACTCGCCAGGGCCATATCTGCCCGCTTTGATACTGCAGGTAGCCAAGCAAGGCTGCAGTCAATACAATAAAATAAGCGCAGGTATAAATAAACACATCTTTAGGTTCGGAGTAATGTGGCAATCGAACCTTCAAACCCATCATGTACAGCAATCGAAAATAAAGCGGGTGAGATTGCTTTTTTCTAATACCTTTCAGATAAAGCTCAATAGACGCTTTTTCAATTTTCTCTTTGTAGTCGCTGGTGCTGATTTTAAATCCCTTCTACAACGAGGACATCAGAATCAGCATTGGAATTGCGTACAGCCTTCGCGGCCTGATATTCGGGACTGTTGTATGCAGCAAGGGCCGTTTCGTAGTCTTTAAATTCGACAATCACGTTGCGCTCGCGGTTAAGCCCTTCCAGGCTTTCACAACGACCGCCGCGAACAATAAATTTTGCACCGTATTTTTCATAAACGGGTGCGCCTGCCTTGAGATAGTCAGGATACCCGCCTTCGTTAGTGACTGTGACGCGTGCAACCCAATAACCTTTACTCATTTTGTTGTTCCTTTGATTAGTTGTACTAATTTAGTATGACTACACAATAAATTAAATTGACTAGATTACAAAATATCGACCAGGCCATCCGGAAAACACATCGGCTCGTCTTTTCTCAACGACTTAAGATCAAACCAGCGGGCGGCAGTATCCTCGCCACTGTCTTCTGAAAACACAATCACTTCTTTTTCGTACAGCGAGGTATTCAGCAAGGCAACACTGACACCAAGTAAGTACTCGTGTCCGACATCACCTTCATGCTCGTACAGGTTTTCGAATATGCGCCAGTTACCGATTATGTCGATCTCTGTGTCAAGCTCTTCTCTGAATTCGCGGCGCAGCGCATCTACACGGGTTTCTCCAAACTCCACTTGCCCACCGAGCGGCCTGACCCCTTTTATCTCACCAGCATCGTTGTAAATTTCAGCCGCCAGAAGCTTGCCTTTATACTGCACTATGCCAATCACTTTAAGCAATATGGCACGCTGTGGTCTCCAGGGTTTCATATCAACTGAGGATATAACTGTTTCAGGTATCGCTGGTTAAAAATCAAGGTATCAATGCGCGAGTAGTTGGACTGAATGCGTGAAGCTTGTAACGGCCCAATAACAAGCACAAGCCAATGAATATAAGCACTAGAAATGGCCACTGAAGAGCGGACAACATCAAAACAGATAAAAATGTATGCAGATAAAAAAAGCAAACAAGCCGGGTGCGAATGCACCCAGACTCGCCTGGATTAGTTTATACAGTGATGACTTACTGTGATAAACCTGATGTGTCGATTCACCAGGAATTACTTGGGTAATGAACCCTGCACGCCTTCAACATAGTAAGACATACCAAGCAGTTCTTCATCACTAATGGACTCGCCTTCGTCTACGATAATCTCACCAGCCTGATTTTTTATTGGCCCCTGGAACGAGTGGAAAGAACCATCAATAATGCCGTTTTTAATGACATCGGCCGCCGCTTTAACATCGTCTGGCACACCAGCACCATACTCTGGAAAATCAACCATACCGGTTGCAATACCATCCCAAACATCCTGAGATGACCACGTGCCGTCTATCACAGCGCGAGTGCGATCAACATAGTACTGATCCCAATTGTCAACGATGGCAGTTAGCTGCGCGTCCGGAGCAAATGCAGACATATCTGACGCCTGACCAAAACCCACAACACCCCTTTCCTGTGCTGCCTGCAGAGGTGCTGGTGAATCAGTGTGCTGAGTAATCACATCTGCACCTTGATCGATCAGGGTTTTTGCTGCATCACTCTCTTTACCTGGATCGTACCAACTGTTAACCCAAACCACTTTTACTTCAGCCTCTGGGTTTACTCTGCGCATGGCAATAGTAAAAGCATTGATCCCACGCACCACTTCCGGTATCGGAAATGAAGCGATGTAACCAACAATATTAGATTTGGTCATCATGCCAGCCATGGTGCCAATAACAGACCGGCCTTCATAAAAGCGACCAGAATAAGTTGCAACGTTGTCAGCACGCTTATAACCAGTAGCATGCTCAAACTTAACCTTAGGAAAATCTTTTGCAACCTTGACTGTTGGGTTCATGTAACCAAAGGACGTCGTAAAAATGAGATCGTGACCACTGCTGGCAAGATTACGAATAACGCGTTCAGCATCCGCACCCTCTGCAACACTTTCTACAAATGTGGTTTCAACATCGTCACCGAATTCGGCTTCAATAGCCTGACGGCCGATGTCATGGCGATAGGTCCAGCCATGATCTCCAACCGGGCCCACATAGACAAAGCCCACTTTTGTTTTATCTGCTGCAGCTACAGACATAGCCCCCAAGCTCAGCACACCCGCTGCGATAGCAATCGCCGTTTTTTTTATTGTAGAACCAAATACAAACATCAAATTCTCCGATGTAATTTCCTGACTGTGTAAATTAAATAACGTCCCAAATGCTCACTTATTTTGTTGGATGAAACGCCTGTCCAATGCTGGCCGGGGCATTTCGCCGAATTCGACCGCGGTCTCGCGATATCAATACAAGTACAACTATCGTAGCTACGTAGGGTAGCATTGACATAAGCTGTGATGGAACATTTATCCCGAAAGCCTGCGCATGTAATTGAAGAATCGTAATTCCTCCAAAAAGATATGCACCAAATAGGAGCCGACCGGGCTGCCAGGTAGCGAAAACCACCAGAGCTAACGCAATCCAGCCACGTCCAGCCGTCATATTCTCCACCCACATTGGCGCGTAAGCCATTGACAAATAAGCACCTGAGACACCTGCACAAGCGCCACCGAACAAAGTGGCCAGATAACGTACACGGATAACAGGATACCCAAGTGCGTGCGCAGCCTCGGGCGAATCACCCACGGCACGTAGCACCAAACCTGCTCGGGTATGCTGCAAAAACCACCAAACAGCAAATACCAGCACAAATGATCCGTAAACCAAGACATTGTGCTGAAACAGAAGTTTGCCTAAAACCGGAATATTGCTCAATACTGGAATCATGATATCCGGCAATCCAGCGTAGGCTATGCCGATCAGTGATTGTCCCATAAGGGCACTCACGCCTATACCAAAAATAGTCAGGGCAAGGCCGGTTGCGACTTGAGATGAGCGCAAATGAAGCGTTAAAAAAGCAAAAATAAGCGCCATCGCCATCCCGGCAAACATGCCTGTAAAAACGCCCAATAGCGCACTGCCGCTGACATGTGCCACAGCGAAACTGCTCACTGCCCCAAGTAACATCATGCCTTCAACGCCAAGGTTCAGTACACCTGATTTCTCGACCAAAAGCTCACCAATTGCCGCATAAACCAACGGGGTAGCAGCCGCGATGATAGTAAGAAGAACGGGAACAATGAATGTTAGTGCCTCGCTGTTCATGCTGTGGCTCCCGAGCTTTTCCACTCAAGCCGATAGTGGATCAATACATCTGCAGCAAGCAAAAAAAACAGTAACATACCCTGGAAAACACCCGTCACGGCAACAGGCAGGTTCAGGCTAATTTGCGCTGCCTCTCCACCCAAATAGGACAGCGCCATGACAAGGCCGGCAAACAGCACTCCGACTGGGTGTAAGCGCCCAAGAAACGCCACAATGATGGCTGTAAAGCCATAGCCTGGTGAGATCGTTGGCAACAACTGACCAATAGGACCCGCAACTTCAAAAAGTCCTGCACAGCCCGCCGCCGCACCACAGAAAAGCAGAGAGAACCAGATCATTCTGTTTTGGTTGAACCCTGCATAACCACCGGCTCGCGGAGCAAGTCCATTCACTTTCAATGCAAAACCCAGCAGGGTGCGTGAGAGTAAAACCCAACCAACCACCACCATGGCCAATGCAACCAAAGCACCGATATGCAAGCGTGTACCATCCAAGATACGTGGCAGCGTTGCAGCATCGTGAAACAAGCGTGATTCTGGAAAATTAAAACCATCCGGGTCACGCAGCGGCCCGTGCACAAGCAAGCTCAACAGTAATGCTGCAATGTATGTGAGCATCAGGCTGGTCAGGATTTCATTGGCATTAAAACGTGTTTTTAATAAAGCAGGTATGGCAGCCCATAGCATACCGCCAACAACGCCTGCCAAAACCATTAAAG
>CALHRQ010000187.1 GCA_938038175.1 uncultured Granulosicoccaceae bacterium
GAAAAAATAAAACTCGGACGTGTGGGTGAAGTCGAAGACATTATGGGTCCGGTGGTGTTTTTGGCATCTGATGCCTCAGCCCTGATAACAGGCACATCATTATTAGTCGATGGCGGCTGGACTGCCGATTGATGCCACGCGACACCATTACATCACAGGACGTTGCACGTAAGGCTGGTGTCAGCCAGTCCGCGGTAAGCCGTGTGTTTTCACCTGGGGCTAGTGCATCGGCCGAGATGGCAAAAAAAGTACATAAAGCTGCTGATGAACTCGGTTACCGTCCCAATGTATTAGCACGCTCGCTCATTACAGGAAAGTCTAAAATCATTGGGTTGGTAGTGGCCTATCTAGAAAATCAATTTTACCCCGAAGCTTTGGAAAAGCTCTCGCATGCATTGCAGGAACGCGGCTATCACGTTCTTATCTTCATGGCGACAATGACAGATGAAAATGCCGATCAAATACTCAACGAACTACTGGACTATCAAGTAGACGGTATCGTTATGGCATCTACCTCTATGTCCGCTGAACTCGCTCGTAGCTGCCGTTCAGCAGGTGTACCTGTCGTGTTATTCAATCGGCGCCAGGAAGATAAAAATCTCTCGGCTGTCACCTCCGGAAATGTACAAGGCGGTAAAAAAATAGCGGAATTTCTCATTGCAGGTGAACACCAGCGCATTGCCCATATTGCAGGCTGGGAGGCAGCCTCCACTCAACGAGATCGCGAACTGGGGTTTATGCAGGAAATGGAGCGTCATAATATTCCGCTATTTGCCAGAGAAGTTGGCAACTATCACTACCACTCAGCACAGGATGCTGCGCGCCGCATGTTTAAACAAAAAGACATACCGGATGCCGTATTTGTGGGTAACGATCATATGGCCATGGCAGTCATGGAATGCTTGAGGCACGAATTCAACTTAAGTATTCCTGATGATGTATCCATTGTGGGCTACGACGATGTAGAACTCGCAAGTTGGCCAAGCTTTGACCTAACTACTATCAGGCAAGCTTCAAATAGAATGGTGACAAACACAGTTCAAATCCTGATGGATTGTATTGAAGAGGGTAAAACCAGACCACAAAAAGTGGAAATCGAGGGCCCATTAATTATACGGGGCTCAGCCCGAGTACCCAAAGGTTGGAATAATGAAAAACTTTGATAATCGCTGGAAAGATTTTCCAGATTATATTATTGGCATCACTAAAGAGATTTGGGAAGATCGCGGCCTTGCCACCTTAAATCATTACTACTCTAAAGATATACCAGTACGCTCTCCAATGGGCATCACGATTGGCAATCAGGATGTTATCGCCAGCTCAATGGCAACAGTACATGAATTCCCCGATAGGGAATTGTTTGGTGAAGATGTCATCTGGTCGGGTACACCAGATACTCAACTGTTGTCATCACATCGGATTATCACTACAGGCACGCACACTCGCGATGGATTGTTTGGCAAAGCAACTGGCAAACAATTTAAAGTACGCGTCATTGCAGACTGTGCAGCCAAAGACAATACCATTTTTGATGAATGGCTAATTCGCGATTACGGCGGTATAGTAAGACAACTAGGCATGAAGCCCAAAGCATTTACACGTAAGCTGATTGCATCTGAGGGTGGCGCTAAAAACTGCACTAAGCCCTTTACGCCAGCTATCGATGTACAGGGCGACTACCAGGGCCGTGGAAATGATAACCCCTGGGGTAAGAAGTACGCATCTATAATTACACGATTGATGGATAAAGAGTTCTCATTGATCAAGCAAGAATACGATCGTGCAGTGCAAACCGAATACGCGGGTGCAGTTTCAGGCATCTCATATGATTCGGTTGATGGCTTTTGGCTTGGTCTTCGCTCATCTTTCCCTGATGCCACTTTTACAATCCATCATCAAATAGGTATGGACGATGGCATGCTACCGCCAAGAGCAGCCTTACGCTGGTCACTCGATGGCACACATAAAGGCTGGGGATCATTTGGAAAACCCAGTGGGGTCGAGGTACACGTCATGGGCTTATGTCATGCTGAATTTGGCCCTTTTGGTGAAGCCGGTACAAGCATTCGACGCGAGTGCGCCCTCTATGATGAGATCGCCATCTGGAAACAAATTCTAATGCAGACACAGGACTAACAATGACACCACAAGAAATGCGCAAACGCATCGTGAGGTACGGTGAGCTGCGACCCTGTAAAACGGCATTCATAGATGCACACACACCTGGCTCAGATCAAAAAGAAAATTTTACAATCCTGGGAGCAGGCGTATCAGAGAGTGCCGACCAATATGTGCACATAGAAGATAAACCCGGCTTTAACATCGGTGCTGCGGGGCAACCACCCTACTGCCGTAATTCTCTGCATACTCACTCTACAGCGGAAGTTTTTTTTGTTTTAAAAAGTCGCTGGCGCTTTTTCTGGGGCCGCAATGGCGATGCCGGAGAAGTCACTCTGGAAGAAGGCGATATCATCAACATACCCACCGGGATATTTCGTGGCTTTGAAAATATCGGCACTGACTACGGCATGGTCATGGCCATACTGGGTGGTGATGATGCGGGTGGTGGGGTGGACTGGGCGCCTCAGGTCATTGAAGAGGCACAGCAACACGGATTGGTATTAGGTAACAATCGCAAGCTTTATGATACAAAAAAAGGTGAATCTTTACCGGATGATGTTGAACCAATGCCTTTAATGAATACAGAAACATTAAAAACGTTTGCAGAATTTAGCACCAGTCAACTAGTACCTCACTTTGTAGCACGCTACCAAGATTTACTTGCCTTGTCCGATCAACAACCAGCAAAGGTCATTGGGCCTTCTGCAGCCATTATCGATCGCCCCGGTTTTGATGTAGAACTACTGACACGTGACTCTATTAGCGCTGAAGCCTATGTACAACCAGAGCATGAAATACTGATGATCATGCGCGGTCACTGGCGTATAGCATGGAGCGAAGGCGAATTTACTTTAGCCCCAGGTGACACCTGTGCAGTACCACCAGGTTTATCTCACAGCATTCAACCTGCTATGAGTGGTGAAGCAAGTCTCTATAGAATCATTGGCAACAATGACCCCGCCGGACCAACCCATCTACCGGCAGCGTTACGAACTTAGATCAGGCTTTTTTGAATCGAACTCTAAAACTCGATAACAACAATATAGACAACATTGACAAGCCAAAACTACCCGTCCCAACAGTAACGGCATTGCTGGTATCTCCAATAGCATTTGGACTAAGGCTTGTTAAAGCATTGCTAGAGTTGTCCATCGTTTCCGAACCGATTGGTGAGTTTATAACGCTGCTACTGTCTATTGGCTCAATGGCCGATCCGAAGTCAGTAGAGGCCGTATTATTCGGCAGAAAAGGTGTTCCACTCACAGGAGATGCGAGCGTTTGTGAATCGAGCTGAGCATTTTGATCGATCAGATCGCCACTTTGAATTCCTTGCTGCACACCGTCCTGAGCGTCGCTTTGAAGCGCATTTTGTGCTGCGACTTGCTCATTGCCAGATAACTGCGATGGCCCGGATGCAACTTCAAATGAACCACCAGCAGCCACCGGAAAACGCAACGGCGCCACTGGCTCTAGTAAATTGGGTCTGACATCGCCAGGTGTCAAAGGGTTGCCCAACTCGGCCAAGGTGCCAGGTGGCAACGGTGTCGGCCCGGTTGGGTCCGCCAGCTCGTTAAATCTCAGTGGAGCAGCATCTGGCATACGCTGCATTACGATGGGTAAAAAACCGCTCGATGGTGCCCCTGATTTCTCTCGTTGAGGTGCATCCGGGACAGGTTCTTCGTTACCTTTTCTACCATAAATAATATAGCTTTCGCCCTGACCAGATGCCCCGATGATGACATCATCAATATCATCATTATCAAAGTCACCTGCCTTTCTCGCATAGACTCCGAAGTAATCAACCGTACCGATACCATTAATGCGAAAGCCATTGCTGCCATCCAGATCTGCAAGGCTGGCTCGTGCTGAAAAAGCACTGCTTGATCCATAGATAAAGTAAGTCTGACCAACACCTTTTCGACGTGGATTGATAACGGTATGCGATGCACCAACCAAAAGATCATCTATACCATCGCCATTGATATCACCCGCACCATCAAGTGATGTCCCAGCCAAATCACCCCAGATCGTCTCATCTTGAGTAATTGGAATGACACCGCCCCGGATACCCCGCAACACAAATCCGTTTGTACCATCAAGGTCTGCTTCACTTACGCGTTGTTGATTTATGAATTGGTTACCGAAAAGTACATAGACTTCTCCCGGATAATCACTGGGTGAACCAAAAGGACCCTTGCCTGGTGCACTGATTGCAATGTCATCATATCCGTCATGGTTAAGATCACCAATGCCCGCTACCGCCGCACCTGCTGAATCCTGGATATCGCTACCAATAAAAACCAATCCATTTGTGCCATCAATATCTGCCAGACTTATCGCAGCTGGGAAGGGTTCACGTTGACCATAGACAAGATAGGCTTCGCCCACTTCAGCTTTTCCATTCTGAGTTTTGTTTGGAGCACCGATAAGAAAATCTTCTACACCATCATTGTTGAAGTCACCGGCTGCGCCAACGATTCGGCCACTTCTGTCTTCACTGTTGGTACCTAAAACGCTAAAGCCGTTAGTACCGTTTAGAAGCGATAGAGAAAAATCTGCCGGGTAAGGTTGGCGGCTACCGTATATAACATGTGTTGCGCCTGCACCACTCAGGCCATTGGCACTGGCGTTCGCATTTCCAATAATGATGTCATCTATACCATCAGCATTAATATCACCTGCCGTACTGACATCGGTAACACCGGAAGAAATTCTGAAACCGTTTCGGCCGTTTAAATCTGCGATATCAACAATGCGATTAAAACCAGTACGACGACCAAAAATCACTTGCGCACCATTGCTCGTACCCAACAGAATATCATTCAAGCCATCGGCGTTAATATCGCCGGCATTGGCCACAACCGCCAAGTTTTCCTGATCGTGCACGATGATAAACCCACTAACACCATCTAAATTCTGGCCATTGACAGTACCGTTGAAGCCACTTGTTGGTCCATAGACCACACGCACACTGCCGATACCTGACCCTACGATGACATCATCATTACCATCGCCATTAACATCACCGACACCATCTACAGGACCACCTCTATCGATAATGAGATGATCATCCTGACCTAGGCGAAACAGTTCAATAACAGGATCTCTGGCCTGGGCTGCAGCGGTGCTCACGAAAACCTGGCAACAAAACAGCAACAGAAAAGGAAGACAATTTAGCGGAAACAGGCGCATCTATGGCGACCTCAGTCAAATGTAAACTGCCACCATTTTACTGTTTATAGCGAGATATCCCTGGTAATTTTCCGCGCTTTACGGTGTGTGTTAACAGTTGAAAACAAATTTTGTGACCCAGTTACGCTTTTGCTTTACTGAGATTAAATAACAGACAGAATAAGCACCCGATTCAGACTCTATAAAGAAGGTGCCAGCACGGCAGAAACAGGCAACAAATTCCAATAGGAATTATTTATCTTTGAATCTTTTTATTTGAACCAAACAGAAAGGTCAGTGTTTTGGCAAAAAGCACTGGCGCAACAAGATAAAAAACCAGTAGAACGACAAATATGCGCAAAAGGTATTTGGTATCCCAAAAGCCATCTGATGCATAAAATTGGGAAGCAATCATCGCAAACAGGAAGTAGACAACACCTGCCACCATGGCACAAACAAATGAGCCTCCAATCAAATTCCAGACAGGGCCCATAAAGCCCTGCGTAGACGCCCGTGAAACGCGATTACTCGAAGCCATGGAATTGACCTGCAAAACACCTATTAGAGTACTTTTAACGGCTATACACTGATTTTCCTTAGTAACTTACTGAATTAATACTAACCATCAGATATTCTGGTTGCACAAAAACAATGTTTCGCGTTAGTTTACGCACCATGAACAATGAAGATAAAACATCAGAAGGTTCCAAAAAAGCACCGCCAAACCATGAGCACACCCATTCAAGGGAACACTCTCATAAGCACAAACACGAGCACGCGCACGATGATCATTCTCACCTTGACGATACCGCTTTACGTGTCCGTTCTCTTGAAACGGTGCTAGTCGAGAAGGGCTACATTGACCCTCCCGCTCTCAACAGATTAATCGATACCTATGAGCACAAGGTAGGCCCGAAGAATGGAGCTGCTGTTGTAGCTCGCGCATGGGCAGACGAAGAATTCAAACGCTGGTTACTCGATGATGCTACCGCAGCCATAGCGTCAATGGATTTTAGTGGTAGGCAAGGCGAGCATATGGTGGTAGTTGAAAATACGGCTGAAACGCATAATATTGTGGTTTGTAC
>CALHRQ010000188.1 GCA_938038175.1 uncultured Granulosicoccaceae bacterium
GGCTGCAGCTGATGAACTTGCTGAGAGTGTTCCACCGCCCACGCTGATATTGTGTTCGGCAAGAACGTTATCTCCTGCATGAAGTATTATTTGATACTCACCGCGTGTAAACGGAATATTCAGACTTTGTGTTCCACTTCCTTGAGCACTGTTTACCGAGAATGCATCGTAGTTATTACTGATCTCATCACCTGCTGCTATCAGGGATACCTGCGCACCTGGTCCGGTTGGGCCTGCCCAGGTGACATCAACCGATGTACCAGCAGGTGTAGATGTGTTGGCACTAAGCGAACCGGCACCTGTTTCGGGATCACCTACCAGTATTGTTTGCATCGCCAATATTTGCTCATTCAGTATCAGCTCTAAAGAATATTCTCCTTCTGTCTCGGGTGCCGTAAGAAGAACTGTTCCGATACCATCTGTATCAAGCGTATTTTGAGTTATGGCAGCCGGAAGCTCAGGCGTAGCATTGTTGCTCAATACCAATTCAACCTGATTATTCGCAGGCACTACATAGTCAACCTGAAACGTGTCTGCAGGGTTTACTTGCTGTACGCTAACCACCGAATAGCTCATCCGATTTTCAAAATCGGCAGCCACAGACAGGTTGGCAACACCAACAGCAAATTCTGCATCGCCCGAAATGCCTACGTCGAGGATACAGGCTTCGAGAAAGGGATTTTGGCTTATACCTTGTGCTCTGCAAATTTCTTCCGCCTGCATCCGAGCACTTTCGCTTAATGTGCCTAGATTAAGAAAGCTTTGCGGATAATCCAGTTGAGTAAAAGTGTCTGTGGTTTCACCGTCCTTATACTGAAAAAGCGATGATTCATCCGTGACTCTCCAGCTATTGGCAAACTCACCGTGTAATCGAGCAACATCAAGCGGCAGATTTAATGCAGAGCCGTCGCTAAGAATAATATCGTTTTCCTGATTATCGTCAAAATCACCTAATAAACCTTGCATCGCTTTATAGTGATTAGGCAGCACTTCTACATTCATCCATGAACTATAGGCTTCGATGTTAACCACGGAACCATCAGCGGAACGCACCACAAATGTGTTTCCATTTACGGTCAATGTTGCACCAGATACAAATTGCCTGACAGTCTCAGCCTGAGTATCGACCAGGACACCGTCCAGATATAAATTTACAAGCCCACCGTTTTGCTTAGCTGAATGTATTGCTATACGAGTTTCAGCAACGCGTACCGCAACAGCAGTATTGATAGTGACTTGAGATCCTATTCTTAACGGTTCTTGTCTAACTTGTACTTCCAGAGCTTCATCGTCAGATTTAGCAAGTAAAAACTCTCCCGCTGCCTGAAAGTCATAATAAAGCTTGTCGAATGTGATTAAGTGCGGATCACCGAAACCACCGCCTGAACACGAATCACCATTGGAGCAGCAGGCCGGCATACTGTCGTTTCCGATCGAGCAAAGCCCACCCGAAATGGCTTCCTCTGTGTTTTCCTGCGGTAAACAAATCAAGGGGTTGCCGGCTCGGTTAATAACCGGGCAAGGCTCTGGTGGAGGATCAGGCTGGGCGGCGGTGACTACTCCGTCAATAGTTTCAGCCATACTCGGGTCTGGAAAACAAACACCTTTAAAGTTTCTGGTAGGTACGTCTGTATCAGTACCAACAACATCAACGGTATGCGGATCGGAGTTACCAAGCCTTAGCACAACCTCTCCACTACCAGTTCGGGGTAGATTATTCTCAATAAAATTGGGTAAGTTATTCGCCACTGTGCGTACTCCACAGGGGATCCGAGCAAGCTTCCTCGCACCATTTATAGCTGTTTTGGCAATAGGGGGTAAATTATTTACCCAGTTAGCAATGGGTCCACTTGCTCCTGCTACGTTTAGAGCTGTGTTAGCAGAACAAAGGGTACTTGTGGAATCCACAAACGAATCACGTATTCTGGCCACATCCACAGACGCAACAGCTAACTCAGGCACGGTGTAGTCATAGTGAAGCTTTAGCCCGTCATCAGATCGCTCTAGTCGAGGTGTTGCCGAAGCGATGGGTTGAAAATCAGTATCGCCTCCGGATTCTTTAAACCAGAAGTTTGGCTGTACGGGTGTTTGAAATCTGGCCCCAAACCCTGGGTTATCAGTACAGCTCAATGTTACCGTGCCACCAAGATTGCCATTGCGGGTCTGTGGGCTCAGTCGTGCGTTTTCGCGTGCTCGAATACCAATTATTGCTTCAGTATTTGCAGATTCCTGTGACAAGCTTATCTGCGTCGTCTCAATGTCGCTAAAATCTGCTGACTGCCAAGTAACATCTACAAGCTGAGCCGAGAGATATTCGAAAGACAACCAGCCATGCTGTCTATCAACTATCTGCGTGATGCGCCCATCGGAATCAAAATAAATAAATGAACTGTCAAGACGCTCAGACTCAGGCTTTACGATCTCAATAAAATTGATGTTTTCTATCGAACCGCCAGATTCTCTCAGGCCACCAAAGTTTAGTTTCTCACCAGTGCTTAGGGCAGTACTCGCAAGCATGGCACTACCTGGATTGGTATTAAGCGATATGGCACTGCCCAACTCAATAGTTTCGTCGTCTTGGACTAATTGATTAGTCTGACCAGTATCAGTTACGCCATTTACTTCACTGGCATCACCAACTTCACTGGCATCACCGATTTCGCTGGATTCGCTAACACTAGTACTCGACGAACCACCACAAGCGGTTAGAGTCATTAAAAAGCATAATTGAAATGCGGAGCGCATAAATCCCCTTAAGAAACAACTATCCATTAAATTCTCTTTTACGCACGCGCAGTAATTTGCGGTTTTCATTTTACAACGATATAAATTTACAAGTTAAGAAAACAAGAAAGTGATAAGACGTTCTTGCAAATTCCATTGGTAGAAGAAATAACATGAGAATGGAGGGTTATTCAATTCGCCTTTTGGGTAGTTCTTGCGCCTGAGTATGGTCTTAGCATTATTTAAGCAATTTAATCACGCTTTATAGGTATTGAGCCGTCTTCATGAAACCTTAGCATCTGTCGATGCCATACTTCACTGAGCAAACGAAATCAGCACCCGTTTCTTTTTCAAACCCAATCACTAAACAAAACTAGCCACAAAAGCCACACTACGCTGCCCAACCCACAGTGATGCCAACCCAATACAAGGCAATGCAATCACCCATCGCGTCTTGTCCATCCAAGCGGGTTTAAATGTTGAAATCGCAAGCAAAACCGGCCAACACAATAAAACAATACCCAACTGTCCAACCTCAACACCCACATTAAACGACAATAGACTCACCCAAATATTGGACGCAGATACGCCAAGTATCTCCTGTAATACAAAGGAGAACCCCAGACCATGCAACATGCCAACTAGCGCTGTTACCCACAAAGTGCCCAACAACGCGTGTTGTTTACGACTGGCTTTAGTCAAGGCATAAACAGCTGCATAGATAATCGAAACAGCAATACCTATTTCAACCAACAACACAAACCAGGTGCCTTTTGGTACAAACCCGAAAAACCCCAAGGTCAGCGTAATGCTGTGCCCAATCGTGAACCCAGTGACTCGCCAGGCAAGGCTTGCAAATGTCATCGCACCTAATACAAGGCACACGACAAACAAAAGATGGTCATAACCCCCGAGAATATGCCGCACACCTTCAACAATAAAAGTACGCGCTGCCTTCCAGGCTGAACGATCAATGGTCACAGGCTCATGCATCAAGCCTGTGATTCGATAAACCAATGGATCGGTGGAGCCATAATCAACAATCAGGTTGGCGGTATCTTCCTGACCGGGCAGGCCTGGATCAAGGTTGCTTGAAAGAGTAAACGTACTTAGCGATGTCTGCAGCGGATAATGCAACTGAACATCAACAACACTATCACCAACAAACGGTGTAACTTCAAAACGTTGCTGAGAGTTTTTAAAAGCCGCTTCAGCCTCCGCTAAAGTACTAAAGGGTGGCTGGCTATCTCCGCTGTATACTAATACGTTTTCAATAGTCGGTTCCGGCTTAACTTCACCGCTCGAAATGGTATGTCCATCAGCGGCCAACTTTCCAAGACCACTTGCATCTGCTCGCAATGCAGCTTCATCAAGGTAATGCATTAACTCGCCATCAACTTCGCCATTACTTGTATAAGGCGCAGGCGTGCGGCTGCCATCAGATTGCTCTGGCCCAAGAAGTGACGCTACAAGATAGGGCATTGGGATGCGCAGATAAACCATCAAGCCATCGGGTTGATGATCGATATGGATAACGCGAATATTGAGATTGAGTTTAAAGTGCGCTGCAGCTGATTGGCTCAGTATAAGCAGCACTAAGCTGGCAGCGAGCGCACGGCAAATCAAACCGGGGTGAAATAAATACAGCAATGCCGTCTTTTTTTGAGCTGCGATGCTCAAACGACGCATCGCAGACTTAACCTCAATATTAAAAGTACATGTACTCTAGCCGAAAGAGTACTTGCCTTAACTATTACTTTGCAGCGGTAACCATATTGTTGGAACCAAAGTAATACACATGCCCTTCCTTACCTTCAAGATCAGCCTTGGTAATAGTCACTGAAGGAGCATCCAGCATAGTGTTGTCATGGGTTTCAGCCCATTCAGTTGCAGGTAACAATGTCGAGGTGTAGTAAGTGGTCTCCGGTACCAGGTAGTGATGAGGAATGGCGATATTGGCTTTTGTCATTTCGACTACAGCATCTGCCTGTTTGTAATCCAGAATATGCCGGGAGCCATCGACGGGTACAAAAACCACATCGACATCACCGATTTTTTCCAGCACCTCTGCAGGTGGTTCCGGCCGATTGTCACCCCACATCAGTAAACGCATGCCGCCTGTTTCAATCAGGTACATGGTGTTATCCATATGGCGGAAATTGTTGGTACACGGATCATCACGGCCTTCAAACTGTTTTACCGCTTCTGTCCAGGGAATCAAACCCGGCGCGACACACTGGTGTTTGTCTGCGATACCGGTAATTTTCACATCACCCAACTCAAACG
>CALHRQ010000189.1 GCA_938038175.1 uncultured Granulosicoccaceae bacterium
CCAAGCCGAGAAGTATGGCTGTTGATATCCTCGACGTCAACATGGTTGGGAGATTAATTAACTGCAAGATCAAACAACAAGAAGGCATCTTAAAATGCCCCTGCATAGAGAAAAATCAAAAAAACTCTATACAGAAGCACAATAATAAAAGGCTAAGCGCCTTCTTTTTCCATCACGGCATGGGAGTTTTCCAACGGCTGCTCGTTTTGTTCTTGCTTGATACGGTCGTAGATCTCTTCCCTGTGTACTGCCACCTCACGAGGGGCATTGACTCCCAGGCGTATTTGATTACCTTTTACTCCTAAAACTGTGACCGTGACTTCATCACCAATCATAAGCGTTTCACCGACTCTTCTTGTCAGTATGAGCATCCTTAATTCTCCATTTGTCAGTTGCAGACCTGCTAGCTATCCCTGTTGAAAGTACCGGGAAAAAAGCCATTCAAATCCTGTGAGTGTTACGACACTAGTTGCAAGCAATTGGTTCATCAGTTACAGCTCAACAATGCAAAAGTAATATTCCACCACGTAGCGCCGATTGCTCCAGTTCACTATCTTCCCTGTCTTTGCAAACAACACTCACAAAGTCAATAATATGGCGTTATTAATTATCCATACCAGCGATACCACTGATTTAGCTACACTTTTACGGATAACGCTATTGGCTGACCACTGTGTTGTTGTTTTCTTCAGCCAGATCAAACTCTTCGTGTAAGGCACGCACACCCAGCTCCAGGTAGTTCTCATCAATAACCACGGATATCTTGATTTCGGATGTGGTGATCATACGAAGATTGATGCCGGCCTCAGATAAGGTCTTAAACATGCGGCTGGCGATACCAGCGTGCGAGCGCATTCCAACACCCACCAGAGAGAGCTTAACAATGCGATCATTACCAATTATTGATGCAGCGCCCAGTTCCGACTGCCGTGAATGTAAAAAATCCATGATTTTCTGGAAATCATCCCTGTGTACTGTGAAAGTAAAATCCGTCAGGCCGTTCTCACCAATATTCTGCAAGATCACATCAACTTCTACATTGAGGTCCGCAATCGGACCTAAAATCTGATAAGCAATTCCCGGTTTATCAGCAACGCCAGCAACGGTAATTTGCGCCTCATCTCTGTTGAACGCAATGCCGGAAACCAGTGCCTGTTCCATACTACTATCCTCATTATCGTAGGTAATCAATGTGCCATCGCCGGGTGTAAAAGTTGAAAGTACACGTAAGGGCACGTTGTACTTACCGGCAAATTCAACCGCTCTGATTTGCAATACCTTGGAACCCAGACTTGCCATCTCGAGCATCTCTTCAAAAGTGATTCGTTCCAGTCGCCGGGCTCGACTTTCCACTCTTGGGTCTGTTGTGTAAACACCATCTACGTCGGTGAAGATCTGGCATTCATCGCACTCCAATGCCGCAGCCAGCGCTACAGCAGATGTATCAGAGCCACCTCGACCCAATGTTGTGATATCACCTGACTCATCAACACCCTGGAAGCCAGCAACAACCACAATGCGGCCTTGATTAATGTCTTCTAAAATGGGCTCTTTATCAATGCTCAAAATGCGAGCTTTGCTGTGGCTATTATCGGTAAGTATTTTTACCTGTGCGCCTGTGTAAGATCTAGCATCGCAGCCAAGTTCTTTCAAAGCCATACATAACAAAGCTATAGTGACTTGCTCACCAGTTGCCAAAAGCACATCCAGCTCTCGTACATCGACAACCGCTGGCATCATCTCACGCGCCAATGCAACAAGCCGATTTGTTTCTCCAGACATAGCCGAAACAACGACGACCAAGTCGTCGCCAGATTGCTTAGCGTTCTGCAATAACTTGGCAACCTGCTTTATTCGATCAGCAGAGCCAACAGATGTGCCACCAAATTTCTTAACCAAAAATGCCATGGGTTAAATTAGAGTTATAGCGTTAGGAAAATCTATGCTTTATCAATATGTTCACGCACAGCAGTGAAAGCTGCATCTACTTCTGCAAGCGATGCCGCACCACCTTGCGCCATATCTGCTCTGCCACCACCTCTCCCACCAAGGCTTGCAGCAGCAACGCTTATAAGGTCACCCGCTTTTATGCGAGCGTGCAAAGACTTTGCAACGCTCGACACTAGAACGGCTTTGCCACTGTGCTCGCTGGCAAGGACTATTGCGCTATCAGGTAGCTTTTGACGCAATTGATCGCTGAGTGATCTCAACCCTTTAGCATCTGTGCCATCAACCGTTTGCAGCAATACAGATATACCGTTAATATTTTCGGCTTGCCCTGCCATATCTGCACCTGCTTGAGATGACAGCTTGGCTTGAAGCTGCTCAACCTGCTTGGCAAGTTCGCGTTGGCGAATCTGTAACTGCTGAAGCTTTGCAACAACATCACGCGGAGATGTCTTAAGCAGTTGCGCTACATTGTCCAACTGATGTTCGATCTGCTGATTATAAGACAAGGCAGCTGCACCAGTAACGGCTTCTATCCTACGAATACCTGCTGCCACACCAGACTCAGCCGTAACTCTCACTGTACCGAGATCACCTGTGGCTGACACATGCGTACCGCCACAAAGTTCTACTGAATTATCACCTAACTTAACCACGCGCACTTGCTTGCCATACTTCTCGCCAAACAGGGCAATTGCGCCAGCGGCTATGGCCTCGTCCATACTCATTTCTGTTGTTGAACACGGACTGTTGTCACGAATCTCAGCATCAATCCATTGCTCGACTTGCGTAATCTCTTCGCTCGAAATGGCACTGCCATGTGAGAAATCGAAACGCAAATGTTCTGCATTGACCAAAGAGCCTTTTTGCTCTACATGCGGACCAAGCACATGCCTTAGTGCACCGTGCAATAGATGTGTTGCAGAGTGATTCTGGCGAATATTGGCACGGCGCTGAGTATTAATTTCCGCACTCATGACATCACCAACCGATACCTCCCCTTCCAACACTGTGCCTGCATGCATAAAAGCAGCACGAGACTTTTGCGTATCCAGCACTTCAAATTTCGATTCTGGCGAACTCAATAATCCGGTATCACCAACCTGCCCACCTGACTCACCATAAAAAGGCGTTTGGTCAAGCACAAGCCAGGCGCTTTGCCCTTTAGTAGCCTTCTGGCAGGCTTCGCCATCTACGAATATCTCGGTGATGGTCGGTTGGGCGGTGTCATTGGTATAGCCAACAAACTGTGTAACCGTCGAAGATGTTGGCAGCTCGCCGGTAGTGGACGCAAAATTACTTGCCGCTCGTGCGCGTGTACGC
>CALHRQ010000190.1 GCA_938038175.1 uncultured Granulosicoccaceae bacterium
AATTCGAGTAGCGTATTAGCCCAAAGAGGATCACAAACGGAATATCTGATTTCCGCCTCTAGCTCGCGAACACGTTGATCATTTCCGCTGAACTTTGCCGCCGCAAGACCAACATATAAATGAGCACATTTGGAAACCAGCGATCCTTTGGTCACGATCTCAGCAATATCGACGCTGTCCTTGCCTTCAGCAATTGCCGCTTCCAACTGACCACAGGCTTCGCAGCTTGCGTTCATCGCGTCGTTTTCGGATGAAAGACTGGTTGAGTCTTGGTCTTCTTGCTTGTTTAAAACGGAGTGCAGCGCAGACTGCCAGCGCGACATGAATGACATACCATAAGTTTTTATAACCATATTTTATTATAAACAATATATGTCAGCTTAAGCTGAGGTAGAGCAGCAGGTCGCGTGCTTTGAGTCAAGGCTATTTAGTATCAATGCGGTCCGATAATGATCTGTATCAATGGCTTGCGTATAACTGTTGGTCGGCTCATTCGTCAAGACTGAGTTACACCTTTACACCACCGCTTAGCAATTGGTGAGGTTGAACAATACGCGTTGGTAATTGACTAACTATGGATATAGTATAGGAAAAACGAAAAAGGTTGCCTGCATAGTGGTGGTAATCTTGATAATTAAGGAACCGTTAAACAGTGAAACACAATACGCACATCAAGCAACTGCTGGCAACCTTGTTATTGACGCTCTATTGCGTATTTCCCGCTGTGTTAAATGCACAAGAGCGTGGCACTACTCCCAAGCATGTTCTCAATCAATTTGGCACGCCTCCAGCAGTCGGCGAAGGCCCACTCTCACCGGCTCTGCAGTTTGCAGCACGTGTTGCATTTGTCGACAGCACCGTGCTTGGTGCATGGGATAAAAATCAGGAGCTGGCGCTTGCTGCCATTGCAAATTCCAAAGACCCACGGCTTGCATGGATCATCAGTGACATGTTGCGCTTCGTTGCCGGAGATCAACCACAATCGGCACTGACACTAGCGGCTTCAGAGCTGTTAGGAAAAAGTCTCGACATTCAAAGAGCCTTTCACGATGTAACCAACCACCTGCTCGCTTGGGACATACCTGCCCCGCCAGATTATCTCGACTACAAGCGAGTAATCTTCACAACTCACATCCCCGGCTGGGAAGACATCTTTGTGGAAGGTGGTGATATTGACTGGAGACTGGTGTCTTGGGGTGGAGTATTAATAGACGGTAGGGCTTATGACGCAACAGATGAACCTTGTAAGTGCATATCTGCCGCTGACAATCCTGAATTCAGCAGTGCCGAAGAGGCAAACTGGTTAAAAGATGACGATATTGTATTTGGCATTGAGGTCAATGGTGAAACCCGTGCCTATCCTCGACGCATCATGGAAGTGCGAGAAATGGTTAATGACACATTGGGCGGACGGGATTTGGGTATTCCGTATTGTACGCTTTGCGGCGCGGCGCAGGCTTACTTCACAGACCAGTTACCAGACGGGATCGAGCGGCCTGTACTTCGCACCTCTGGATTACTGAGCAGGTCAAATAAGGTCATGTACGACCTGAATACAAACTCAATATTTGATACGTTCTTGGGGCGAGCGATCACTGGTCCTCTGGCTGAGAAACAGCTCACGCTCAAGCAGACAACCGTTATTACCACTGACTGGGCTACATGGAAACAACAGCACCCGGAAACAACAGTACTTCTTGAGCGCTACGCCCTGGGGCGTAATCCCGACTTTCGTAACGGGCGTGATGCCAATGGCCCTATTTTTCCTGTTGGGGATGTTGATCCTCGCTTAAGCGTACATGAAGACGTTATTGGTGCTGTTACAGAGTCTGGCAAGGCTATCGCTTTTCCAAGAGGATCAGCATTGTTGGCACTCATGCATGGTGAAGAAATCGCATTCGAAAATATAAACCTGGAACTTAACGCCGGTGGCATCAAGGCTGTTGATCAAGACGGTAGTGACATCGGCAGTCATCAGGCGTTCTGGTTTGCATGGTCGCAGTTTTATCCAATGACAGAATTATGGGCGCCATAATGTCTTTGCATCAGTTCTCTCCGCCTAAGCACTGATGGCCGCAATACAGCTATCGTTCAAGGCTACAAGGAATACGTTGGCTAAACATACGCGCCATTCATTATTTATGGCCAGTTTCTGAGGGATAAGGTTGGGTAGTGCATGGATTGCATCTGACAATAAACACGCATCTAAAGTGTAATACCATTGGCTGGTTAATTTACTGAATCAGCTAAACGTTGATAGTCTTCTTCGGTAGACATAATGCGCGGCAAACCACGTAGCGGGAATGGTGGATCATCTGGATGGCAACGAATATGGTTTTCAATGTTGACCGTAGAGTTAACACTGTCGTACTCATTGTCCAATTGAACGAACTAAAATAATGCTTGTTACTGGAACATTCGTAATGCCAAAAGCGGCATGCAATACTTGATTCGTATCAGTATGGATTCGCTCATACCTGCTCTGGCTGGCCGGTGTTCGAGCCAGTATTCAATGCGCTAAAACAGGCTGGACTTTCCCCATCAGCGATTTACGTAAGAGTCTTGCGCCCCAATCAGCAAATCAATACTAGGATACTAGTTGATTATTTGCTAAAGTGGCCAGACGCATGCGGTTTCCCAGTGAAGCGGTATTCTGGAAAAGAATCGTATCGCATTGTTGCTATCTAGGATCTTGGAGCTTTGTAATATGCAAATTTTGTTAAAAACGACGAAACAGCTATTGGCTACATTGGCTGGAGCTGCCGTACTTTTCGGTGCTGTTTCCACTTCTGCCCAGGCGGATTATCCTGAACGGCCAATAACATTGATCGTACCTTGGGGCGCTGGTGGTGGTACAGACGCAACTGGTCGCATGATCGGTACCCTAATGGAAAAAGAACTGGGCACGCCAGTTAATGTTGTCAACCGCACAGGCGGTAGTGGTGTTGTTGGCCATTCTGCCATCGCAACGGCAAAGCCTGACGGCTACACACTGGGTGTTATCACAGTAGAAACTGGCATGATGCACTGGGCTGGCCTAACCGAACTAACCGGTAAAGACTACACACCAGTTGCACTGTATAACTATGATGCGGCCGGTTTCATGGTCAGTGCTGACTCAGAGTGGAGCACTGTCGGCGATGCTATCGACGCAATCAAAGCAAACCCTGGCCAACACAAAGGCTCTGGCACAGGTCAAGGCGGTATTTGGCATCTGGCTTTGGCTGGCATGTTGAACACAGCTGGTATCTCTCCAGATGCAGCCCCGTGGGTTCCTTCTAAAGGTGCTGCACCAGGCTTGCAGGAATTAGTGTCGGGTGGTGTTGACGTGGTAACTAGCTCAATCGTTGAAGCTGGTGCACTTATTGACGCCGGTAAAGTTAAAGCACTTGCAGTAATGGATACCGAGCGTAACGGTGCCTTTGCTGATGTGCCAACATTAAAAGAGTCAGCCGATCTTGATTGGCAACTCGCGGCCTGGCGTGGTTTAGCAGGTCCAAAAGGCATGCCTGATGATGTCACGGCGACTTTGACAACGGCTTTTGAGAAAGTTTGGAAATCAGCTGAATTCCAGGATTTCATGAAAGGTCGTGGATTTGGTCTGGTTTGGAAGCCAGGTGCTGAATTCACAAAGTGGATGGAAGACAGTGATGCTGCATTGGGTGGTGTAATGCAAGCAGTTGGCCTGGCAAAGTAAGTTTGCCGTCCGTTTAGCAGTGCGGTATGTTTTCTTAATATCGCTATTTGTAATTGGTGTATCTTAGTCAACTATTATTGCCAATTTATAAATACACACTGTGCGAATTAACGATGCCATAATGGGTTGCGTGCTAGTGGTTTTCGCAATTGCGGAAATCACTTACACGCGAACCTTCCCATCGCTTTTTGGCCAGAGCTATGGCCCTGAGTTGTTTCCTCGTCTTATTGGTTTCGGTCTCATTGGCTGCGGCCTGGTGCTTATAATTCGTGGTGTTCATCATAAGAGACGCGCTGGAGAAGGCGGCCGATGGCTAGAGCCAGGTGACTGGTTACAGCAATCCAGACTAAAACTGAATCTGCTACTGGTGATATTGTCCCTGGTGGGTTACGTTTTGTTTTCTGACTGGTTAGGTTTTATTCTTACATCGATGCTCATTCTTTCGGTACTTCTGTATCGGTTGGGTAGTTCCTTTCTAATGGCACTCATGATTGCTGCAGCTACCACTACGGTTCTGCAATTGGTTTTTGCCAAAATTTTACTTGTTCCACTGCCCGCCGGTTTGCTTCAAGGTTTGGTTTACTAGCGCCCAATGGAAGCACTTTTACTCGCGTTTAGCCTGGTTTTTCAACCATCTGTATTAGGCGTCATGCTGCTTGCAGCCCTTTTTGGCTTATTTATCGGTTCCATCCCTGGGCTGACGGCAACCATGGCCACCGCTTTACTGATCCCATTTACGTTTTACATGGATCCCGTGCCAGCTATAGCCTGCATTGTTACCACAGTAGCCATGGCGATATTTGCTGGTGATATTCCGGGGGCACTGCTCAGAATTCCAGGTACACCTGCGTCAGCAGCGTATTGCGATGAAGCATACGCTCTTACTCAAAATGGTAAGGCCGAGCTAGCATTGGGCACAAGCCTTGTCTGTGCGGCTATTGGTGGCATCATGGGGTCGATTATGTTGTCCATGACAGCACCGATTCTAGCCGAGTTTGCCATCAAATTTTCATCTTATGAATACTTTTGGCTAGCCTGTCTTGGCTTGTCCTGCGCCGTTATTATTTCCGGGGGCTCGACATTAAAGTCGCTTGTCTCCTTATTGATCGGTTTATTCATCGCCACTATCGGAATCGACATCACAGCCGGTCACCCACGATTTACATTTGGCAGTGTGGAGATGCTCGCCGG
>CALHRQ010000191.1 GCA_938038175.1 uncultured Granulosicoccaceae bacterium
AATGTAAGTTGTTAATGATTCTGGGTTGAGTGTGAAGCTTGTTGAAAACGTCCGTCACCCCGTTTCAACGTGCTGTGATAATACCATGCTAGCCCATACGCTAGCCCATTCATTCTGAACCATTCCAGACAAATACGCAGACAGCGCAGCTAGCATGCATTAAACTGGAAATATCTCTCTTAATCATCTGAATTACTGAGGTTTTTAGTGTCAGAGAAAACCATACACCCCTTGTCTTCAATCCCCATTGATCAGCCGTCACCTGAGGCTATCCTCGGGTTCAATACAGCAATGGAGAGGTTCTGGCAGCCTGTCCTGCGATCTGCAGATCTTAAAGAAAATATCCTTGTTTCTGTTCGCTTGTTAGGTAGACCAATCGTGTTGGCAAGGCTCGATGGTGAGCTGATAAGTTTGCTGGATGTTTGTAGACATTTCCAGGCACAGCTGAGCCTTGGCGAGGTAACAACAGTAGACGGGAAGCAAGCAATACAGTGTCCATACCATGGTTGGGCATATGGACCTGACGGGGCTTGTGTGCGCATTCCACAGCTTGCAAAGGATCGCAAAGTTCCTGCGACTATATCAGTGCCACAATTTCGTGTTCAAGAAGCATTTGGACTTATCTGGATTTGTCTATCTGGAGAACCCATATTTGACTTACCCAACTTTGCTGAATTTTCCAATCCCGAATTTCGTTTGACTACACTCGATGAAAAAGAGCTTACGCACACATCTGCACCGCGGATGATAATGGCAACTCTTGACGATACACATTTCCCGTGGGTGCATGAGGGAATTCTTGGTAGTCGAGATAAACCTGAAGCACCAAATCATACCGCTGTACGTGAGCAATGCCGATTAAAAATCAACTACAGCATTCAACAACCAGGTAATGTTGCTACCGGCATTTCTGATCACGATCAACTTAAGGCTGAGTCTGAAAGGGACCAACAACTGGTTGATATACACTATGAAAATACAGTGCATATGCCAAATGTGCTTACTCTGCGTAAAACAACTCCTGCGGGTCAGTACATTATCTGGCTGGCAACCAGCCCTGTCGACCATTGCCATACGCGTAACTTCTGGAGCTTCGCCCGCGACTACGATACCGATCCATCAAGTGACAAACGCTACGAGAGTTTCTCAGCACATGTTCGTATGCAAGACAAACCCATCGTGGAGAGCCAGCGCCCCTGGATGCTACCACCGTTATGGACTCAAATAGAACTCCCTCAAGGAGGCATTGACTTACCGCTAATTGAATATCAGCGATGGTTGCAGGAGTTGGAAATTGTTATTGGCATATAGCTAGTCGTTGAGACTAAACGAGCGCATAGTAAATGTTGATCTAACATGAGACGCGCTAGTAAAGTTACGCTGCTTCAATTAGTTCTTTTAGCTTGTTAATTTGCTTCTCATGGTCTTTTTGCATCTTCGCGCGTGGCATAAAGAATTTCATCATTACTTTCATCAGTAAACTGGCTCGTACCGTATCAGCAGATGCAGTCAGTTTTGTTTGCTCTGACGTGATTGCCTGGAAGTCATTGACAATATTCATATCGAACCACTTATGAGTCAAAAATAATTTAAGATGGTTAGGCGGATCGTAGGCGATAATCTCTTCTTTCATGGTGAACTCCTTACCGTTCTGATCATAGGTGTGGCTGGAGGTGTCCCCTACTTTCGGTGCATTGATATCTCCGCTTATATGTTCGTAACGAACGAAATCATTAAGCCATAGTTTCAAATTATCGGGGTTGTTTGTGTAATCCCAAACCATTTGAAGAGGTTTATTTATGATGACTTCAGTAGAACAATTCATACGATCCTCGCTACGCTAGATCAATCAAGCGATTTTTATGGCTGTGTTTTATTAAGTTTACGCTTATAGGATTATTATACCAAGCAGAGTATATTAGGCTAGAGTCAATATATTGGTTGACCGATCTCTTGACCGAAACCATGACTCATTGCATTTAACACTACCATCGCAAGTCCTTGAGAAGCTATATTTAAACTGCCATTCAACTGCCATTTCGTCCTAGACAAATACAGCCCTTTAAGACAAACCTGCCTATCTGCGCAAATGAATTCTAACGTTTATGGATCAAATTTACGTTACCCATATTTTACAGATTAAATCTATCACCAAGCTCTATTTTTTCCTAGAAGTGAAGCCATGAATTAACTGTCCTGCAAACCCTGCCGGGACTCTCTCCTCCCCTGGAAATCCAAGCTCCACTTTACCCCCTTCTTCCGGGATATAGTGGGTTTTAAAAATATAGTCCCAAATGCTTAAACTAATTCCAAAGTTCACACCATTGCTACCCTTGGGTAAAGTATAAGCGTGATGATAAAGATGCATTACTGGATTATTCAGCAAGTATTTAAATGGCCCCCAGGTTATCTTTATATTGGCATGGTTTATATGTCCAATAGCGAGTGTGAAAAAATAAACAATGTAGGCCTGCTCTGGTTCAAAGCCACCCAAAACCATGACACCAAGTGTCCTGACCGGTTTATAAAAAATGTTTTCCATCCAATGGTAGCGTAAGTGTGCAGCGAATCCCATCTCATTAACGCTATGGTGAACTTGATGAAATTTCCATAAAGCAGGGATACTGTGCAAAAGTATATGCGTCACCCATTGCATAAAATCCAACAAAACAAAAAACAAGACTAACTGCCAGACTGAGTGCAGTTGAGTGAGATCTATGAGCGCAAAACTATCTATTGTTATTCCAATAGTACTTAACAATAATCCCGAAACCGCATAGACTCCACTTATTGCAATGGCGAATACAAAAAAGTTAAAAAACATATACAGCGCATCGAGCCAGAAATCTTTTCTGAAGACAGACTGCTCACGTCGCCAGGGAAGCAGTATTTCTAAAAGCCAAACAACAACAGAGATTAAGATCAAGCCATAGAAAAAATTGTTATACCAAGGCACCTGCCCTTTGATGGACATCCAAGTCCATAAGAAAGCATTCTCTACGCTAAAAAGAAGGGTTTCGACTAGCATATTCAAGAATATCCGTTGATATTAGCTTATCTTTAAATATAATCGGGTAAATCGAAAACACTGAAAACGTCGTCAGGTTAGCCAATCTAGAACAGTAGTGGCACAAGTAAAATGCCCATCCAAAACTGACTTTATGATGCTTTATTTGTACGAGTGTTCGATGCTATTTGTATGCCGCGCAAAGCGCGATCCTATGTTAGGCCTTTACACGAAATTCGCCCATTTCGCGCAAAGCACTACTGCAATAGCAGCTGATCCGCTAAAATGGCGACTTTGCAAGTAGTTAATCTTACGCGGCAACTAATCAGGCACGGATCTTGTCCACAACATGTCATATCAAATTTCACCTTAGTATGCGTAGAAACCAGGGTTCAAACTCCAACATCAGGTGTTGCTTTTGAGACCCGTAAAAGAAACTGAGTTACTGTGGCCTCAAATACACACATTGCTGATACGGTAAAAGTAGCCTTTGTTCTCAAAGGCTACC